>JAJTDX010000001.1 GCA_021298235.1 Cryomorphaceae bacterium
AAAACAAGCTCTCCTGTCTGAGCGTTCCATACAGAATAAGATCTGCTTCCCATTGCATGTAACTCATCAATATCTCCATCGCCATCGGAGTCCTCTGAAAATCTCAGTGCACTTAAACGGCCAAGAAACTTATTATTTTTAAGAATGTGCTGATCCGGAAAAGTGGTTGAATCTAGAGAAAGAGTATTAATCCGTGCGGCGTCTACCACAGATCCAAATTCTCTTGAATCACCCTCATTAGCGCTAAATACAAAGCCGTTACCTCCGATATTAGCATATTTAATGGCGTCTGGCATGTATGCTCCTTTGATTGGCAGGGATGTTATTAGGATTTGTCCAGTCGTTTGATCAGAAGCATCCATTCCATTTCCAGATGAATAATCGGCATACCCAAGCGGAACAATTGAATCAACAGAGGCACTGGCTACGTCGATAATAGCCATAGCATTGTTTTCCTGAAGCGAAACATAGAGCTTTGAGTCATCTTCAGAAATAGTTATGTATTCGGGCTCCAGATCTTGAGAAACACTTGCGGCTGAAGAAAATATTCTTACTCCGAGATCGCGTAATTCAGCGTCTAGACCATTAAATGAGTCAAAGTTGATGGTTGTTACATTGGAATTTGTAAGCGATGCATAACCTGGCGTAAGATCTATGATAGACACTGTTCCTTTCGGATCAACGAGTTCGTCGCTGTTTAACAAAGGATCAGAAGAGTACGTTGCTGCCGGCTCGCCCTCATTAGCTGTAAATAATTTAGTATGCCCATTATTGAACGTTATCATGTCTGGCATCACACCAACTGTTACTTGATTTATAAAGTTACCATTGGCATCTAAAATAACCACTGAGCCATTGCCTTGGGCAGGAATACTTTCAATAGCCAATGCAATAAAACCATTATACGCTGTAACAGAATTAATATTGCCATAGGGAGCCATAGCAACACTATTAATAAGCTGTGGTGATGTGGGATTACTGAAATTGATAATGTCTAATTTTGAACCAACACTGTTGGCTACATATAGTCGTTGAACGGTTGGATCATGGGCTACTATTTCTGCTGAATTTGTTCCTGCCGTACCATTTGAGAAGCTACCTAGTAATTGGAGCTTGATCTCATTCGTTGGCACTGGAGCAACATAATCATCGTCTTTGATGTAGAGTATCACATAATTATCAGTTGTTGAGACATTTGCATTGTTTAATACGGATAGTTTCAGTATTGCGGTTTCTGTTCGTTCTGCTTCGGTATCTTGATTAATTGTCACACTCAAATTAACAGTGCCATTCGTAAGGGCAGGAATTGTAAGCGTATCGTTGAAAACAATGTCTTGATCCGCTAGGACAGAGGAATAACTTACAAGGGTGACGGCAACTAAAGCCACAGCGTTGTTTCCATTTGAATAGTTCACAGGGACATTGACAATGCCCGAAGACTCAGATACAGCCTGATAGTTGTTTGCAGCCAATATTGAGGCAGTCCCAGGCGCTTCTCGAAGGGTTACCAAATCAAATCTAGTGGCACCGCTTGTTGCGTATGTATTTCCCAATTTAGCCGCCAAATAATTACCAGTTACAGGGTCGAAATTTGAAACAATTCGGAAAGCTGCATTTGGATTATTTCCTAATGCCGTTACAGAGGAAAAATCATGACTTCTGAAATACCAAGTGTCTCCTGTCCCAGTTGCCGCCGGAGTAACAGTGTACGTTGTGGCATCTATCCACACAACTGTACCACCAGTACTAACCCCGGTATTGTCTAACGTATATTGAAGAACCCATGTATTAGCCGCAGAATTACTCAGCCTTTGATAACATTCGAAAATTACTCTATTATACCCAGTGGTTGGTATATCGAATTGAACTCCTGCTGTTTTCGGATTGGTCGCTGATGGTGGGTAATTTGTAGTTTGACAACCAGAATTATCAGTTGTATTTGGGTCGGCAGAATTTCCTGTGGCAAAACTCTGAGTAATCCCCCCAACTCCGGTGAATAACCCTGAGCCAACCGATGGGGTGATTACCCCTGTAGAAGTAGTGGCATCATTAACAATGGAATTAAAATTCCATTGTGTGATCACTGATTGAGCCAAAGAACAGAGACCAGACAATGTAATTAGAGCGAACGAAAGTGCAAATCTTTTCATAAAACATATTTTATGGTCACAAAAGTCATGTAGATATATTAATCAAAGAGCGCATAAAGATTATCTCTCACTTAAAAGAAGATTAAATACTTGTTAATGTTTTTGGGAAATTTATACCAAGACCTCGGACAGCGTCAAATTCTTTGAGGCTTCCACAGCGGAGCAATTCAGTAGAGATGTGATTATTTCCTCACTTCTATTTGCATATGGAATCCTCACCGCCATTTTAACAGATAGCCATTTACGCAAAAACAAAAGTTCCTTAGCTGTTAAATGTGGCAATATATCTACGCCAAATTGTCTCAATGCTTCAGCATTACATTGCTGTTCGTACTGGTTTTTCATTGGAATGACCAATAATTTTTTACCCATGTAAAGCGCCTCAGCTGGAGTTTCGAATCCCGCCCCACAAAGAATGCCTTCACAGGAAGTAAAACTCTCCAGAAACAGTAAATGATCGGCCGGGTAAAAAATACAGTTCCCAGTTTGTTTGTAACATTGTACTTTTTGTGAGAAGATGTGCCACTTAACTTCAGGGATGGCGGATAAAATCTTTTGAAGATATGCCGGACTATAAGCCGGAAGATAAACACAATAGTGGCCTCTGTTCTCGGGAGTTAAATTTCTTATCTCTTTACGAATGACAGGGGTGTAAACATCTTTGTCGTAAGACCAGAAATGAAATCCGATCTTCTTTTCAAGCGGACAGATATGCTGCATTATGTATTTTCCCAGAAGGTCCCGTTTATCAGGTTTAGGAGAAGCATGATGCATCACAGCACATTGGTGACTAAGCTCAATGCTGTTGGGGTGCCGTTGTCGTTTGGCGGCAAACGCAGATATGGGTTCAAAATCGCTAATAACGAGATCGTATTTATCCAGATTGAGAGATTTAATCTCATTTGAGACGCGAATAATGCTGTTGTCCTTGAATGTTTTCCAAAAGTTAATACCTCCGTTCTCTCCCGCAAAAAAAGTAAGTCCCTCCATGCGATAACGAACGTCAAATGGTTGTTCAAGGTGGCGGTTCGGACCGCTGATCAAAACGTCGAGGTCACAGTATTCATTCAAGATCGGGACAAATTCACGTGCCCGAGAAATATGACCAAAACCAGTTCCCGGAAATGCATACAAAGCGCGCATCAAGTGGACAGATGATTTAAACTAAATTCCTTCAATAATTCACCAAAGAGTTCTTTGTTATTCGGGATGGAATATTCCAGATCCAAATCGTTTTTAAGATTATTATTGGCCTCATGGTCTTCTGAAAATCGGTAGAGCTTCCATGAACCGTTGTGATACTCCAGCGAAGTGCAGTTTTCAACCCAGTCCCCTGAATTTAAATACAACACCTGACTTTCTTTCGTAGTTAATATTTTTGTAGCCGGTTGATGGATATGACCACAAACTGCGGCGTGAAATCCTTGTTCAGCGGCAATTTCAGCAACAATTTCCTCGAAATTATTAATGAATTTTACGGCACTCTTTACATTGTCTTTGATCTTTTTGGAAAAGGATAATTTTTCACCTCCAAATCGGGAAATGATCCAGTTTACCATGGTATTAATCAAAATAAGCAGATCGTACCCTTTACCTCCCAGTTTTGCCAACCACTTAGAATGTTTCATTGTCACATCAAACACATCTCCATGAAAAAACCAAGTCTTTTTACCATCGAGCTCCAGTATAACTTTGTTCACGATTTGAAAAGATCCGACTTTAAATCCCTTGAATTTTCGTAGCATTTCGTCGTGGTTTCCGGTGATGTAATAGACTTCAACTCCTTCCGAAACTAAAGAGGTGATGCGTTTGACGACTTTTAAATGGGACTGCGGAAAATACCTTTTATTAAATTGCCAGATATCGATAATGTCTCCATTTAAAATGAGCGTTTTAGGCTTAATGGTTTTCAAATAGGCGTTTAATTCCTCTGCCCGACTTCCATAGGTGCCAAGATGAAGATCAGAAATAACGACGAGGTCTACCTCTCTTTTAGGATTAGTATTCACTGATGATGAATTCTTTGTTGTTAACGCAAAATTCACTTCCGTTGATTAATTAAAAATTAATACAATGCAATTAAGTGGAGATCAATAGGTGAAATCTATATTATCAAAATTGAAAAAATTGTTAAATTCCTCCATTAAAAAGTACTATTCATGGAAATAAACTTAGAAAAAGGAGATGCTATCTCACTAGAAAAAATAGCGCCGGGATTAACAAATATTCATGTTGGTTTAGGGTGGGATTCTAATGAGTCTTATGGTATAGATTGCGATGTGTCTGTATTTATGATAAATGATAATTTCAAGATTCCAGCCAACGGTTTTTTCGTTTTTTTTAATAATTTAAACAGCCAAGATGGTTCGGTGGTTCATTTGGGTGATAATACTTTAGGTGAAGGTGATGACGAGGTAATCAATATTAGCCTGAATCATGTGGATAATCAAATTTCTCAGATGATTTTTGTTGTAACCATTCACAAAGCTGCAGAAAAAGGTCTTCATTTTGGCATGATTGACAATGCTTTTATTCGAATTGAAAATAGGGATTCTGGCGAGAAATTATGTCGATATTCTCTGAATTCTCAATTCTCTGGTTCAGATTCAGTTCAAATTGGAAGAGTATATAGATATGAAAGCCAGTGGTATTTTGAAGCTATGGGTGAAGGTTATTCAGGTGGCTTAGCTGCCATATTGGGGGTGTATAATTAATTAACTATTAAATTTATTTACAAGGCTTTACAAAAATACAATGCTTTCAAGGTACAAATAAGGCACAATACCTTTCGGAAAATTCACTTTTGAGGGGTTTAATGGCTTTACTTCCCGATACAGAACTTAGAAAATATCGTTCCGAGGATATCTGTGTCGACATCGATTTGTCCGGTAATGTTGCCCAGATATCGCATGGCAGAACGAATATCCATGGCCACAAAATCGGCAGAGACACCTGTTTCCAGACCATTTAATGCTTTTTGTAATTCCCTGGCTGTACTCAGAAGGGCTGCGTGATGACGTGCGTTGGAAACAATTGTTTCATCGCTCAAGTTGAAGTCTCCGGTAACCTCAGCCACAAGTCGCTTCTTTAATGCATCTATCCCCAGCCCCTCCTTGGCACTGATCTGCAAATCGGAGAGCTGTTCTGAATCGTCACTTTGGTCAATTTTATTAGCAACTACCAGTATTTTTTTATCAGGATGGGCAGACCGTAGCTCCTTTGCCCACACAACTACATTTTGTAAGGCAACATTGTTGTTTGCCTCCTCCAGACAAAGCACTATGCTGGCTTGACGGATTTTTTCTCTCGACCGTTCGATCCCCAGTGCCTCGATCTCCTCTGCGCCTTCACGAATTCCCGCTGTGTCTATGAGCCGAAAAAGGATCCCATCCAAATTCAGCGTTTCTTCGATTACATCTCTTGTAGTACCGGCAATGTTGCTCACAATTGCCCGATCTTCGCCCAACAGACAATTGAGCAAGGTGCTTTTACCGGTATTCGGCGCACCAACTATAGCCACAGGCACTCCGTTCTTGATGGCATTGCCCAATTCGAAGGATGCTGCCAAACGGTTTACGATGCGGATCACTTCGGTGACCAATGCTTTCAATTCTGACCGGTCTGCGAATTCCACATCCTCTTCTGCAAAGTCGAGCTCCAACTCAACCAATGAAGCGAAATGGATCAGCTGCTCACGCAAGGTCTTTAATTCCGATGAAAAGCCTCCACGCAATTGTTTAAGGGCAACATTGTGTGCCTGTCTTGACTGTGAAGCAATCAAATCGGCCACCGCCTCTGCCTGTGAAAGATCGAGCTTGCCATTCATAAATGCACGCATGGTAAACTCCCCCGGCTCGGCCAAACGACACCCATTTACGGATAACACTTGTAGAATCTGCTGCTGAATAAACGGTGAGGCATGGCAAGAGATTTCTACGCTTTCCTCACCTGTAAAGCTCTTTCCTAAATGAAAAACAGTTACTAGTACTTCATCAATTAGCTCACCTTTGGAATCATGGACCGTTCCGAAATGAACAGAATGAGAAGAAACATTCGCTAACTTTTTGGAAAATATACTCCCCAGAACCGCCAAGGATTGTGGACCGGAAACTCTGATCAGTGCTATGGCTCCTGTTCCGTTTGGGGTTGCCAATGCGCAGATGGTGTCCTGAATGACTGTCATTTGATTCACACAACAAAGGTACGTTCTTCTCATGGGTTTTATGTCTTCATTGATAAAATGAAACAGAAGGTGTGAGAATTATTTCATCTGAACTTAATACAACGTTAACATTGGTCTGCTATAGGACGATGTAGTTTTACAACAAAAAACATGAAACAACTTCTTACCGTTTGTTCTGTACTTGTGCTTTTCGCATGTTCTGTTACCCGAAATGTTTCTACAGAAGGATTCACTATTGAAGGAAATATTGTTTCCTATCAAGGGAAAGAAATGGCCGAACTTGTCGGCGTTGAATTTGCACTGGATGACAATAAATTTGTTCGAGAGCTGACATTCAAGCTTCGTGAGGGCTCAGACAACAGTGTCATCAATAACTTGATCGTTTTTCTTCACAAAAAACACCCCGACTATGAAATCGAGGTGGAAATTGATGTACAAAATTTTAAACCTTAAGCTAGAAGTTGATTTGGGCCTGTAATCTAAGCAGTCTTCCTGATTGAAAATTGTCCTGTTTTTCAAAGTCTTCGAACCTTCTTCTTGATATCGTATACATTGCAACCAACTCGAATGTTTTGTGAGGTTGCCACTCAACACCAATCTCGAACTCATTCACCTTGTAACTTCTGGCATCTAATTCATGCTTTTTACCGCCATCATAATATTGTCCACGCACAAATGGAATAATAGTTTGCTTCGCTGTTTTGATCAAGTAAGACATCGTGATATAGCCGCCCTTTAAATTTCTAATCTCGATAGAATCTGTGTCTTTGTTGAATTGTGGACCTTGGCCTATATTATATTCAGCTTGAATACCAAAAGGCTTTGGATACAAAACAAAGGTGCCGGCCACCCGCTCATCCAAATAGGTGGACTTTTCATTTTTTTTCACTCCCGAAGACGTGCTAAGGAGTGTAAATTGACCGCTGTACGCCTGAATTCCAGGCTCAATTATCTGATTTTTAATTTTAATGGGGCAACTCAATCTCGATACAAAATGAAGATTGTTATTTCTTTCCGTTTGATTGGCAGTTTGACCATTGTAAGCGCCAAAAGCAAAAACCCCATAGTCACCAGAACCCTTCAAACCATCTCGAACAAGGGATGACAATAAAGTTCTCGTGCCTTTCGGCGCCCAATAGAAAAAAGCACCTAGATCTCGTTCATTTGTAACGGCACTATTCAGGGCGTCCGCCCGGTCTAGCGGCAATCTGTTTTGACTCGACTGCATATTTTCGAAACCAAATGGCACCTTACTTTGACCAAGTCGAATTCTGAACTCATTGTTTTTATCTAATCCCAAGTCAAAATATGCATCCCTCAACTGTGCGACATGACCAGTTGTGCCGGCTGATGAAGCGAAATCAGGCTGAATGTAGAAATAAACTCTTTTTGAAATTTGACCAAAAAATATGATCCGTGCACGACGAATGAAAAACGCTCCGTTATCACCCCAAGATTTATCGCATTGCTCACACTTTAAATCTGGGTTTGTTTCTAACAATCGATTGTAACGAGTCTGAACATAACCTCTAATTTGAATGTTTTCGTACCATTCTTTTTGTTTCTGGTTTGTTTGATCTATTTGTGAAATCGCCCTCTTCAAGGAATCTGACTGTGCGAACAACTTACCAACAAACATAACTGTTATAAAAACGAATATTTTCTTTGCCATAAAATTATTTTTTCGTCGGCAAAACTAGGGTATTAATATTCTGTTCACATTGAAGCAATACATTCTTAAGGTAATGTTAAATTTCATAACCTTTTGGTAACATTGAGAAAGGGGTGTCTTGTTTGTCTAAGAGCCCATTATTTAAAAGGCATATCACTCCATTGAAAAATAGTTGAAAGGTATATTCCTTCATATTTTATTAATATTAATTGTTAATATTCGTTTCTTTTATTCTGTTTTTCAATATTTTAAATATTAACATTAAGAAAGAAGGCTCTGTAATGTTACGTTTACGTTAACAATTACTCCCTGCACTATGAAGGAAGAAGGATTGCTATACATTTGAGGAAAAATACTGTATTATGGCATCTGGACTACTCAAATTCTTCCTTCCAAAAGATCGGGTTTTTTACACCCTTTTCGAAAATGCAAGCGCCAACCTAGAAACGCTTGGACAAAAGCTTGTTCAACTCGTAAATGAAGCAGATTACAATAAGCGGGCAACGTTGATCAAAGAAATGGAAGACCTGGAACATCAAAATGACCTTTTGACACACAACATCTTTTTGGAGTTAGGAAAAAATTTCATCACTCCCTTTGACCGTGAAGACATACACAGCCTTGCTTCCGCATTGGATGATATTGCAGATTACATCTATGCATCGGGGAAGAAAATCAACTTTTATAAGATCGACCCTACAACTGATTCGGGAATTCAAAAAACAGCCGATGCTATTCTCCAAGCAGTACTTGCTGTAAAAAGCGCAGTTCTTGAGCTGAGAAACCTCAAGAACACACAAAAAATCGTTGAGTGCGTTATCAAAATCAATAGCATTGAGAATACCGCCGACGAAATTTTCGATTTGAACATCGAAAAACTATTCGATTCAGATGCAGATGCGAAAGAGCTTATCAAAAAACGTGAGATCTATCAGACTCTAGAAATAGTCACTGACAAATGCGAGGATGCCGGCAATGTGATTGAATCAATCGTCGTTAAGTACGCTTAATTTTCCTTTAAAAGATTTCGTATGTTATCGCTACTCATAGTCATCATAGTCATCGCATTGCTCTTTGACCTTGTGAATGGTTTTCATGATGCAGCCAATTCCATCGCTACGGTGGTTTCGACCAAGGTGCTTACTCCTTTTCAAGCAGTCGTCTGGGCAGCAGTGTTCAACTTTGCTGCATTCTGGGTGTTTGACATGAGCGTTGGAAACACCGTTGCCAAAACAGTGGACAACTCAGTAATTGATCTTTGGGTAATTCTTGCCGGTTTGCTTGCCGCTACTGCATGGAATTTACTCACCTGGTGGCTTGGGTTGCCATCATCATCCTCTCACACACTGATTGGTGGATTTGCGGGTGCGGCTATTGCCCATGCAGGTTTTGACGTGCTAAAATGGGAAGAGATCATCAAGCCTATTCTGTTTATTTTCCTTGCCCCGGTGATTGGGGGTATCATTGCCTTTCTCATCGCATTAGTGACGATTCAACGCTCCTTTATCAAAAAGATTGGTTTTTCCCTACTGATGTCAGCAATTACAGTATATGCCTCCTGGTACTACAAGGATTTTATTGATTTGAAACCGATCATGATCTGGATCATTGGAGTTACCCTCGGTATGTTCCTCATCGTATATATTGGCTACCAGATCATTCATGGTCGTCGCCAAACAGCAATGAAGGAATCCACCATGTACAAACGTCTTCAGTTGCTCTCCTCAGCAGCCTTTTCCCTCGGCCATGGGGGGGCAGATTCTCAGAAGGTAATGGGTATTATCTGTGCGGCGCTGATCGTTTTTGCAAATGGCGTGCGCGATGGAAGTGCTGATGTTGACAAAGTACCGGATGCATTGAAGTGCGCTGAAATCATTCAAATCAAATACCATGACGATGAAGGAAAGGTTAAGAAATTCAAACCAAGTATTGTTGTTGCCGACAATCACGTCTACTATACCGATGGAAAGCACATCATGGATGGAGAAACAAATGACAAAATTTACGAGGACAAGAAATTAGTCGCGGGAACAGACCAGAAGACACCTTTCTTCCAGATGCTCAAAGAAAAAAAGGTGGATCCAAAAAAATTCGACAAGGTTGTTAAAACGTTAAAACCACTGTTGGTTTACACCAAAAAGAAAGAGGTGCGCGATCTTGAAAATGATGCCGTGATTTTCACTAAGAAAACCTTGGACTCAAATTATCGATATGCCGGTTTCTTCAAGAAATATGTGGATGAAAAATCGTTTGAGCTATTGGATGATCACAAGCTTGAAACAAAAGTAAACAATGACTCTATGCCTTGGTGGATAGCTTTTGCCTGCTACCTGATGATCGGTCTGGGAACGCTCATGGGAGGATGGAAAATCGTAAAAACGATGGGGACAAAGATCACGAAAGTGACTCCATTGGAGGGGGTGTGTGCTGAGACAGCAGGTGCCTTAACCTTGTTTACTGTTTCGCAATTCGGGATTCCTGTATCAACCACTCACACCATTACCGGATCAATCATCGGTGTTGGAGCCACGAAAAGGTTGAGTGCTGTTCGCTGGGGTGTTACCGTGAATTTGCTTTGGGCATGGATCCTAACCATTCCGGTTAGTGCTATGTTGGCAGCGATCTTCTATTATGTAATTACTCTTTTTAATTAATAAACAAATACTGAATTTGTTGAAGGCCATTCTTAAGATTGGCCTTTTTCTTTTAACATAAGTTAAGGAGCTCAACAGAACTAAACTGTATTTTTGTCTAAAAAACCAGGCATGTCACAAAGAAGATCATTTCTAAAGAACCTGGGACTTGGCATTTTTGCGCTCCCCTTGCTCAGCTGGTCCAAATCGAACAAAAAACAAAGCCCTATGAGAGAAAAAGTAATTCGTATACTTCCACTCGGTTTTCAGTGGGAAACCCTGGACCCCTTCTTATTTTGTGTACACCATGAGGACCATTACCCAAAAGGCAATGACCACATGGGTCCGGACACATCACTTGCCGGACGATATCTTGGGCAGGATTTCATTGTGAAAGATGGCTTTCGGATGTATCATGGAACAGAAGTGCCCGGATTTCCGGGCCATCCGCACCGTGGCTTTGAAACAATCACAGTAGTACGTGAGGGATTGGTCGATCATGCGGATTCTACAGGTGCCAGTGGTCGCTATGGAAATGGCGATGTTCAGTGGATGACAGCGGGAAAAGGCGTGCAACATTCTGAAATGTTCCCTTGCCTGAACAGCGAAGGCGATAACCCACTTGAGTTGTTCCAAATCTGGTTGAATCTGCCGGCTAAAAGCAAAATGGTCGAGCCCCATTTTAAAATGATCTGGAGTGAGGACGTTCCCAAGACAAAACTTAGCGATCTATCAGGAAAAACTGCTCAGATTGAAGTATTGGTCGGCCGGTTTAAGGAATTTTCCTCCCCTGCTGCCCCGCCAAATTCATGGGCATCTGATCCTTCCAATGAGGTTGCTATATGGAACATTCATTTAGAGCCGGGTGCAACTTTAACACTTCCGGTTTGCAGCGAGGGAGTTCAACGAATGATTTATTACTACTCAGGAAACGGCCTGAAAATAGATCAACAGGAGCTTTCACACTATCATGCCGCGCAAGTCGATCCTTCTCAAGATATTGAACTGCTTAATGGTGCTGAAGCGGGTAAGGTGCTTATTTTACAAGGCAAACCAATTAAAGAACCTGTTGTTCAGCATGGACCTTTTGTTATGAACACGAAAGAGGAAATTTATCAGGCATTTTCAGATTACCAACGCACACATTTTGGAGGATGGCCTTGGCCTAAAAACGATCAGGTACACGCACGTGAGCTTGGAAGATTTGCCAGGCATTCCGATGGAAGCGAAGAGCTCAAAGGGTAGGCAATGGTTAGTGATTGTGGTGCACAAGTTCAGCAGATTCAATTTAATTGATTGAAAATCCATTATGGCTTCGGTGTCAAAACAATTTTAAGATAGTTTTGCATCTTTACTTCTGCACTAAGCACTCAAGAACATGCTTTCTCAAAATACCGATCAAAAACTCTTCCTGCTCGATGCCTATGCGCTCATTTACCGAGCATATTTTGCATTTGCCAAGAACCCTCGGATCAATTCAAAAGGACAGAACACGTCAGCAGCGTTTGGCTTTACAAACGTGCTGATCGATGTGATCAAAACCGAAAAACCCACCCATCTCGCAGTGGTATTTGATCCTCCGGGAGGTTCGGTGCATCGCATTGCAGATTTTGAAGCCTACAAAGCACATCGGGAAGAAATGCCGGAGGATATTCGCAGTATGATACAGCCCATCAAGAAGATTATCGAAGCGTTTCGTGTTCCTGTTTTACAAGTGGACGGATATGAGGCGGATGACGTGATCGGAACAGTTGCCAAGATTGCAGAAAAGAAGGGCTATACCACCTACATGATGACGCCAGATAAGGATTACGGCCAGCTGGTATCAGACAAAATTTTAATCTACAAACCCGGAAGAGGGGGTGCACCAGCAGAGATCCTCGGTGTGAAGGAAGTCTGTGATAAATTTGAGGTAAGTAATCCTTTACAGGTCATTGATATCCTCGGACTGTGGGGAGATTCCTCTGATAATATTCCAGGAATTCCCGGAATTGGTGAGAAAACGGCCAAAGCCCTCATCCAAAGATATGGATCCTTGGAAAATATCATTGCCAATGCACACGAGCTAAAGGGGAAGCAACAGGAGAACGTCATCAATTTTGCTGAACAAGGGCGAATTTCTAAAATGCTCGCCACCATTATCACAGACCTCGACGTGGAATTTGATGAGGAATCCCTGGTAATGTGCGATGTAGATGTGGAGAAAGTAAAAGAGGTTTTCACAGAATTGGAATTCAGAAATCTGGCGCGAAGAGTCATTGGTGAGGAAATTGTTGTGACGGCAACACCTGTTTCAGGCTCTGTAAATTCACAAGGGCAGCTTGATCTATTCGGAGTGCAAAGCATGTTGGTGGAACAGGAACCATCACCTACCTCCGACCTGAAAACGATCGCGACCGAAAAACCCAGCTATCACCTGATTACAAAACCGGAAGAACGACGGGAGTTATTGGACATTTTACTCAAACAAAAAGAAGTTTGTTTTGATACGGAAACAACGGACCTGGATGCAATGCATGCAGATCTGGTCGGACTGGCTTTTTCTTATAAAGCGCGTGAGGCCTTCTATGTGGCTGTTCCGGAGGATTTTGACGAGGCGAAAAAGATTGTTCACGAGTTTGCACAATTCTTTTCCTCTACTGAGATCGAAAAGGTGGCACATAATTTAAAATACGATCTGAAAGTCCTTCACCGCTATGGAATAGAAGTGAGTGGCCCGACCTTCGATACGATGATTGCGCATTACCTCATCAATCCGGAATCAAAGCAAAGCATGGATTTTCTCTCGGAATTTTATCTGAAGTACAAGCCCATTCCAATTGAGGCTCTGATTGGTAAGAAAGGAAAAGGTCAGGGAAATATGAGAGATCTGAAACCTGAAGAAATTTCAGATTATGCTTGTGAGGATGCTGATATCACCTTGCAATTGAAAAAACTCTTTGAGCCCGAAATTCAGAAAGAGCATCTGAAAGAATTGTTCTACACCATTGAAATGCCTCTGGTAGAAGTATTGAAAAACATGGAGCAAGAAGGGATTGCTATTGATGTGAAGGGACTAAAGGAATATTCCATTGATCTTGAGAAACACCTTCTCGAACTGGATTCAAACATCAAGGCAGCAGCAGGAGTCTCTTTCAATGTGGATTCCCCAAAACAATTGGGTGAGGTGTTATTTGATCATCTCAAAATTGATCCCAAAGCAAAAAAGACGAAGACAGGACAATATGCTACTTCAGAAGACATTTTGGTACGACTGGAAAAAGTACACCCAATCATACCGATGATCTTGGAATACCGTCAGTTACGTAAGTTGAAAAGTACCTATGTGGATCCATTGCCAACGATGACAGATCGTCTGGACGGAAGAGTACACACGAACTTCATGCAAACAATCACGGCAACGGGGCGTTTGAGCTCAAATAATCCCAATCTACAGAACATTCCGATTCGATCCGAAAAAGGCAAAGAAATACGTAAGGCATTCATCCCTAGAGATGAACAGCATGTGTTGCTCTCAGCGGATTACTCCCAGATTGAGCTGCGAATCATTGCGGCTTTGAGCCAAGATAAACAGATGATCGAGGCCTTCAGCAACAAGCTGGATATTCATACCGCCACCGCTTCCAAGGTGTTTCATGTGCCTATAGATGAGGTAACCAAAGACCAGCGCAGCGCAGCGAAAGCCGTTAATTTTGGAATTATTTACGGTCAATCAGCGTTTGGATTGTCGCAAAGTTTGAATATCTCACGCACCGAGGCCAAGTCCATCATTGATAGTTATTTCGAACAGTTTTCTGCGCTCAAAACTTATATGGTGCAAGTGGTACATGAAGCACGCGAAAAGGGCTATGTAGAAACACTTTTGAGACGACGAAGATACTTGCCGGACATCAATTCTGCCAATGCGGTCGTGCGGGGATTTGCCGAACGAAATGCGGTCAATGCGCCTATACAGGGTTCAGCTGCCGATATCATAAAAATGGCGATGATCCGAGTACACGACGAGATGAAAAAACGCAAACTACAATCCAGGATGATCCTTCAGGTGCATGATGAATTGGTTTTCGATGTCGTAACAGCTGAAATCGAAGAAATGAAACAGCTCGTACAGCAATGCATGGAACATGCGGTGGATATTGCAGTACCGCTTGAGGTTTCTGTGGATGCCGGCAGGAATTGGCTAGATGCGCATTAGAACCAGTTTTCTTAAAACTCCATTTTCAGTTTCCACCCACGTTGAGTTAGCACTCTCACAAACGTGACCATCTCCAAAGCATTTGGGAACGCTTGCTGTGGCGACTTTAGTAAAAGTTCATTTCCTGAGCGCGCAATGCCATAAGTTTCAAAAAAGGTGTCGCTCACTGACGTAAATTCGTCGTTTTCTGCGGACTGAAAAAACCGACGCATCAACTCTACCGCTTCATTCGAAGAGAGCTTAAAATCAGATGTTTTAACCGAAGTAAATACGTGTATTTTTTTTCGGGCCCTTGAGAACAGTACATTTAGCCGCTTATCTCCGCCAAATTGATTGACAGGTCCAAAGCGAAGGTGGAATTTCCCGTCTGCATCTTTCCCATATCCCATACTGATAAGTAAAACATCGCACTCGTCGCCCTGCACATGTTCGAGCGATTTAAAAAACAGCGTATCCTGCTCTACGCGTTCATCTATGATGGCGATTGCCCTTGGAGAAAGAAAAGAGTGAATAGCTTCGAGCTGAGTTTGTGAAAATGCCACCACGCCTATAGTCTGAGACGAGGTCAAATACCCCTCAAGTTCTCGTGCGACAACCTGCGCCTCCAATAGATTGGAACCATCCTGATATACACCCTCCACATAATGAAGTTCCACTGGAAGCTTTTCAGACTGAAACGTAGGAAACGCTTTGAGTGAGGATTGATAAAAATGTCGGTTTGAAAACTGGATTAGGCCCGGATGCTCACTGCGGTAATGGTGTCTCAGAGAAACTGACTTCCAATGAAAGGAGGATTGATGCAGGAGGTCGGTCCTCTCCGTGCTTCCAGCCCTGAAAAAAGATGAGGGTGACATTTGTTGGCTGTCTCCTGCCACAACAATGCGTTGACTTCGATAGATGGTTCCCAGCGCATTTTCAAGTGGAAGCTGGCTGGCCTCATCAAACACACCTAGTGTGAACAGGTCTTTTTCCACCGGGAAAATTCGCGCTACCTGAGCTGGGTTACACAGCCACACAGGTTTCAAAATTCGAATCCATTCATTGGACTCAGAATGGTACAATGCTCGCAATGTCGGAACGTTTCTCTTCTTTGCAAATGCTTTGACGAGGATGGCTTTCCCACGTTTTAAACGCTCTTTAAATTCTTTTTTCTCTGCTGTTAATTTTCCGGAAGGTGTTCGGAGTAATTGCTGATACTCTTCGAAGAGATGTCGTTGATTTTCATGAATTTGTTGTGCGAGCGTATTCGCCTCAAGAGCCTGCGCCTGGGATATCTTTTCGCATTTTTCTAAAAGATCCTTTGCCTCCAGATCCCGCATAAAGGGAAACCGAAACAGAAATTGCTGATAATTTGAGTAAAATACCGCTTGATTGAGTTCTCCAAAGGTCGAATACTTCAAAAGTGCACGATGCGCCGTTTCAGAATAGTCAGAGGAGCTCATGAAAAGCGTGAGTATCTTGGGAACTGCATGGATGGTTCTTTTCATAAACTCCATTATTTCCAAGTCCTCATTGTATTGAAAAAATAGCTTGAGTTGTGTGTGAACATCGAGCAACAGCTTGTTCGACTGGGACAGTTTTTGCAGTTTTTCAGCGGGCCAACCTTCTAATTTAGCTTGAGCCTCTAGCGGGAATTCATTGATCTGTTTATAAATGAGCTCTACATAAAGCTCCGGCTGATCAACATCAAGCTCCAACAGCTCTTGTGCACACTGTTTCAGAGTTAGTTCATGTTCAAGTTGCTTTTTTCTTTTTTCAATTAATGATATGGCTTGCTCTGTTGGGAGCATGGAATAAGTAGACCACAAACGCCTGAATCGATGTCTGGAGAAAAATCCTTGATTCTGGACACTCTTAAGGAGCATCACGAGTTCCTCCTCCGAAGGTTTTTTCTTCCAATTTGACAAAGAGGGTTCAAGAAGATCCAGTGCCGCAATTTGTTTGAGATACTTCTTTCGAAGCGTGAGGAACTTTTTTTGTTGAGGACTGCCTTTTTTTAAAATCAGTTCATGTCTTCGGTAAACATCCGTCGAAAAATAGTGACTCGCAGCAGCAAGCTTCATGGCTTCAAGCAGTTCCCCCCATTTATTTATTTCCAACAAATCTGAAAAACGACTGAGTTCCTTCATCAGATTTTGAAGGTCCACATCGAGACGTTGTAACTGAGCTTTGTGGAGCACACCGAATTGAAAATTCCCCACAATTCCATGTAAGTCTTCCGCATAGATTTTTTCTACCGTCGAAGCTTGCATAAGCCACGTTTTTACCGAAGGTAATGCGCTGTCAAACTTGTCAATGTCGAGATTCAGGCCCTTGGAGGCTTTAAGAAAGTCCGTAAAAGAAAGTCCACCTAAGGCTTCTGAAGAATTTAACGTATCAAGATACAACTGCAGACCACCCAACAAAGCTGAAGAAGATTCATGGGCGACAAATTCAACTTTTGCTTTGCCTTCCAATGCGAGCCAGTTTTCCTTTAATTCTGAGAGAAATTCCAGTGATTGCTTTGAATCCGTGGCAGCGAAAAGATATCTGTCCAGACCATGGGCACGCATTTTTTTAATCAGCACATCCAATGCTACTCGTTTTTCAGAGACTACAAGCGCTTGTTTACCGGAGAAAAGAACTTTTGCCAAAATATTCGTGAGCACTTGTGATTTACCCGTACCCGGAGGACCTTCAATCACACTATTTTCATTCGCAACTGCCTTTAATGCTAGTAATTGGTCCGGATCGCAAGGCTCTATTAGTGCATCGGAAAGCTCGATTGTGATTTCTTTTGCTGTTTGCTCCTGTTCCCCTAAAAGAGTATTCAACGCTGGCGTTGGCTCAAGAAGCTGAAGTATCTCCAGGTCTCGAAGGATGGCAAATCGGTGATGATGAAAATTCCCCAAGATTAAAGAGGTTTCCACACTGCCTAATCCGGATCGAACTAGCGCTGTAACAGCCTCTTCAGGCTCTTCTGGAAGCGTTAGGTCAAATTCATTTTTGAGAATACGAAGCAGGACAGGATTGACAAATTCGTTTCCCTGCTTGATTTCTATGGTTACTACAGAATTTACCTTGCCCATTGAGTAAGCACAAGGATGAAGAATAAGTGGGGTACATAGCTCCTTTTTACCGTATGTCCACCTCAACAGGTCTTTAGCCAAACATAAAGGGAAGACTCCGTGTTCTTTCTCTTCTTTTTTTGCTTGATGGATGAGGTTCATTACTGATTTTTGCCCTGTAGAGAAGTGCAAATCATCCATGGAGTCTATAGATATTGTCAAACCAGAGGTTGCCTCGAGCAACAGATCTCCCTTGTTCACTTGAGATGCAGCTTCGATTAAATTGTCCAATGTCTCGTGATACAGACTCATAAGCGGACTAAAATTAAGAAGATTAAGGAGATGATGTGGCCGTCACACTGCTTGGACTTCATTAAAGATTTCTACCTTTGATGAAAATTTCACCTCGGATGCGTTTCTCAATTTTTATCGTACTTGTATCGCTTACACTACGTGTATTGGCTCAACAAAACCACACAGCCATTGTTTTCGATAACTATATCGGAGCGTTTTACGGTACCTATAATCCTTCCAGTATTGTAGATTCTCGCTCTAAATTTGCAGTGTTTACCAACTTTAACAATCTCTACACCAGTAATTTCTATGCCCGGGATTATGTGATCTATAACGCAGATAATTTCAAGGGCCGCTTGGTAGACAACAAAGATTCAGGATACGAAAATCGGTCGTGGGACACGGAGATCCTTGGAATAAAGGCAGACATTGACCACAAAAGTTCTTTTTCCTACGCCTTCAAATTAAGAATCTTCAACAATCAACGGGGAATCCCCGAGATTTGGAATGAAAATGCTGCACTTGAGTTTCAGAACAATCAAACCAATATCAAGCAAGACATTCTCGGATTTTCACTTGCAAACGCGAGATTTACTGAACACGCATTCACTTATGCGCGAGTAATTTTCGATCAGGGACCTGCACTTTTGAAAGCGGGAGCTTCCCTTAAAATTCTGAATGGTTTGCAATCGAGATATTTCTACGCAAATAGCGGTACAATTACGTTTGATACACCGACGGGGGGCTTTGCTAATTTTGATGATGTCGACTTTACGTATGGTAAAGATTTTGGATCAGCTCAAACAAAATACAAAAACCGTGGACTGGGTTTTGATTTAGGAGTAACATACGAATTGCGTCCAGATTACAAAGAGCAATATTACGACATGGACGGCGAGAAAAATTTGATCAAATATGATATCAATAAATATAAATGGAAATTCAGCGCATCAATTACAGATATAGGGTTTATCGGTTACAGAAAGGATACGGCAACATACAATTTCAATGCGGCCAATTATTACGTGGATGCAGCTCAGCTGTATGATGTCGGATTCGATTTTATGGGTCCTGCAGGATTTATTGATGGGGTATTGATGCCTTCGGGAACAAAATCTGCGGAACAGGAAGAAAAGTTTCGCATGACTCTACCGACCATGATCCATCTCGGAGCTGACTATCACTACAAAAAGGACTGGTATGCCTCTTATGATATGTCCTTGCCGCTGGGTGGTGTGAAAGATCCAACTCGACTTAAGTACAACTTTATACAAACTGTTACCCCGAGACTTGAAAAAGAGATGTATTCGGTAATGCTTCCTTTATCCATGGTGGGGAATGGAAAATTCTATGTTGGACTGGCAGGGCGATTTACATTCAGAGAATACTCTGCCTATCTCGGATCAAATAATGTCATGTTCCTCTTCGGACAAAAAGCTTCCCTCACTAGAAGCCTGTTTTTCGGTGCGGCATATAGCATTCTTTACAAAACACCTAAGGACAGAGACAAAGATAAAGTCTCAGATCAAGCTGATCAATGTCCCGATGATCCGGGATACTGGTCGCTTAGAGGTTGTCCGGATACAGACGGTGATGGCATTCCTGATAAAGAAGATTATTGCATTTATGATCAAGGGCCTCTTAATACACGTGGCTGTCCGGACACAGATGGTGACGGAATTATCGATATGAACGACCGTTGTCCTGAAGTAAAGGGACTGGGTGTTCATTTGGGTTGTCCTGACCGTGATTTTGATGGTGTCATTGACGTGGCAGACAAATGTCCGGATGATGCCGGTATAGAGTTGAATAATGGGTGTCCGTTTGAATTTCCTGATTATTGCTCTGATATGGACGGAGATGGTCTACCTGATAAAGCAGATAAGTGCCCGGAGGAAGCTGGTTCCGTTTACAACTTCGGATGTCCAGTCGACAAAAACAACATTAATAACATTAATGGCAAAAAAGAAGAGCTGGATCCAAACCATACGGAAGCTCAGATGAAAGTATTGAGTAACAATGATACCATCCGCAACTACTTTACATCCAGAGAACAGCTGAATAAGGTGCTGAAAGATAAGACCGTCATGAAAGATGTAAGTCTTTATTTCGATGTCGATCAAGCGAATCTCATTCCGATGCAACAGGAAAAATTCAACAATTTCATGAAAGACATCAAAACCGAAGAGGGCAAGATCTCCTTCGTGGTAATCGGTTACACGGACAGGGACGGTAGTCTGGATTACAATCTTATCCTATCCAAGAAGAGAGCCGAAACAGTGATGCGAAAAATTGTAGATTCAGGGTATGACGAAGAGCTCATCAAAGTATATTATTACGGAGAGTCAAAATCCTTGTACAAAGGATCCTACACGGACGAGCAAAAACGTCTGGATAGAAAAGTAGAAATTAGAGTCATCAGAGAAAAATAATATGAGTGAGAAACACATGAAATTTGGAACAAAGGCAATTCATGCTGGTGTTCAACCCGATCCCTCCACAGGTGCCATCATGACACCTATTTATCAAACATCTACATACGTTCAAGAAGCCCCTGGAGTGAACAAGGGATATGGCTATGCCAGAGGGAAAAATCCGACCCGGGAAGCACTTCAGGAAGCGTTGGCCGCACTTGAAAACGGAAGTTTTTGTGTAGCGTTCAGCAGCGGTGTTGCAGCAACGGATGCAGTTTTAAAGCTTCTTTCTCCTGGGGATGAGGTGATTACAGGTGATGATCTTTACGGTGGAACATATCGGTTATTTACGAAAATCTATGAAAAATTTGGGATCAAATTCCATTTTATTGATCTGACAGATGCGAATAACATTCCCAACTACATAAATAAAAATACAAAGCTCATTTGGGCAGAGACTCCCACCAACCCAACGATGCAAATCATTGATATTGCCGCGGTCTCTAAAATTGCCAAAAATCACAACATACTTATGGTGGCAGACAATACGTTTGCCTCTCCTTATTTGCAAAACCCACTCGAGCTTGGGGCTGATATCGTCATGCACTCCGTTACAAAATACCTGGGCGGTCACTCCGACGTAGTCATGGGGGCATTGATTACCAATTCAAAAGAACTTCATGAACAATTGTATTTCATCCTGAACAGCTCAGGAGCAAATCCTGGCCCGATGGATTCATTTCTTGTCCTACGTGGAATAAAAACACTGCATTTGCGCATGGAGCGTCACTGTCAGAACGGAAGAAAAGTTGCTGAATTTTTGAGAAACCACCCTAAGATTGAAAAAGTATACTGGCCTGGTTTTCCCGATCATCCAAACCATGAAATCGCTAAAAAACAAATGCGTGACTTTGGAGGAATGATTTCAATTGTATTAAAAGATCCATCCATTGAAAACACTTTCAGGGTGGCTTCTTCATTCAAGATATTTTCATTGGCAGAATCATTGGGTGGTGTAGAATCACTGGTTAATCATCCGGCTACCATGACCCATGCATCCATTCCAAAAGAAGAACGCGAAAAAGCAGGTGTCGTTGACCAAATGTTACGGTTCTCTGTAGGTGTGGAAGACATTGACGATCTGCTTGCCGACCTTGAACAAGCGCTCGCATAGAGAGATGAAAATTTACATCACAGGTGTTTCCCGCGGACTTGGAAAAGCTCTGGCGGAAGGATTTCTATCTGAAGGATATAGTGTTGTCGGTCTTGGCAGAACCAATTGCATTCAACATCCACACTTTTCGTTCATTCAGATAGATCTGAGAGAAATTTCTGCTCTGGAAAAATTAGTGTTCAGCTCTGAAAACCAGGAATGCATGCTCATCAACAATGCCGGTGTGATTGGTTCCATTCGAAGAGTAAGTGAACAAGTAAACTCAGACATAGAAGAAGTGATGACCGTTAATGCCACAGTCCCTTTGCTTCTGTGTCAGAAATTCCTTCAACAAATTCCATTTGACTGTAAAGCAACACTCCTAAACATCAGTTCCGGAGCTGCTTCCCGTTCCATTCCCTCTTGGGCGACCTATTGCGCATCCAAAGCAGCACTTGATCGTTTTTCTGAGACCATATACCTTGAAGAAAAAGAGCGAAATCGCAATCTTCGTGTTTTTTCGATTTCACCGGGAGTTATTGATACAGAGATGCAGGAAAGAATCCGTGGGGCCTCAGAAACAGAATTCTCAAGCTCGCAGACTTTTCATGAACTTTTTGAGCGAGGAGAACTTCAATCCGCAAAAGAGGTCAGTAAGAAAATTTTTCGGTTACTGAATCAACCTTTTGATGGCAGGGTTATTCGTTCTCTGAAAGATGTTATTTAGGGATGGTTTTTTGAACCATTTGAACCATTTTTTTGCCTTTCACGGATTTAATTTGTGAATTCATTCAAACCTTTTAGTACTTTAGAACGTTTTTAAATAACCTTAAAAATCACGTCATGTTCAGAACTATTGTACACTTCTTTATTTTGAATGTTTTCATAGCTTCAGGTATATTTGCTCAAAAGCGTGTTATAGACCTCACGAATACGCGAGACGGTGAGCAAGTTGAATACTGCATCACACATAAAAAAATGAAGGAGCTGGAACAAAATCCGGAATTCAAAAAATCGCGTGAACAAGCAAATCAGGAAATGATGCAAATCCTTTCCAATAAGTCTGTACCAAAAGCTACGCTTTATAAAATTCCGATTGTATTTCACGTTCTACATAACAATGGCGCTGAAAATATTAGCGACGAACAGATCTACGATGCAGTAGATATTCTTAACAGAGATTTTAGACTGCTAAACGCTGATGCCAATAATGTTCAGAGTGTTTTTCAGGGAATGCCTACTGATGTTGAGGTAGAATTTGTTTTGGCTACAAAAGCACCCAATGGAAATTGTTTTAAGGGAATTACCAGAACTACAAGTTCGGCAACGTACAGCGGTGACAACGGAAACACTCAAGTAAATGCAATAGTTGCAGGAAACGACGTTTACAATGGCCAGTGGGCAGGCAACAAATATCTGAATGTATTCGTTGTGGCTGATGCGGGCGGAGCTGCAGGTTATACAACGAATCCTGCGTCATGGTCAGCGACATCTATGGGCAATGGAATCTGGATTCTGCACGATTATGTTGGTGCAATTGGAACTGGGGATACCCAGAAAAGTCGTGCATTAACTCATGAAGTTGGGCATTGGCTGAATCTTGACCATACTTGGGGGCCAAACAACAATCCTGGAAATGCCTCGAGCTGCAGTTCTGACGATGATGTTACTGATACACCAAATTGTATCGGTGTGACTTCGTGTAACCTTAACGCAAATACATGTACGGGAATAGACCCCGGGTTTGGAACCGACATCAAAGACAATGTAGAAAACTATATGGATTATTCGTATTGTTCCAAGATGTTTACACAAGGCCAGGTTGACAGAATGCGTGCCTGTTTATTAGTGTCTAGCACCGGGCGTTCCAACCTTTGGACAACAACCAATTTGAACAATACCGGAGCTACCGGGGTTACATACTTGTGTAAAGCAGAATTTACATCCAACAAAAAATCCGTTTGTTTAGGTGATTCCATCGCTTTTTCGGATGATTCTTACAACGCGGTAAGCGGATGGAGCTGGACCTTCGAAGGAGGAACACCGGCCACATCTACTGCTCAAAATCCTGTGGTAACATACAATTCACCGGGTGTTTACAGCGTAACCCTGACTGCAACTGACGGAACAAATTCTGATTCTGAGGTTAAAACGGGTTATGTGAGGGTTTTGCCTACATCTTCCGCATTGCCGTTCTATGAAGGTTTTGAATCTTACTCAACGCTCTCCAACTTGACAAATTGGGAAGTGTTTAATGGTAATAACAACAATACATTTGTATTGGAAAGTGGTTTTGGTCATTCCGGTTCGAAATGTGTCAAACTTGTCAATTTCGGTCAAAGCGGTACTAACATCGATGCACTTACTGCTGCGCCGGTTGATTTGTCCGGTGTTGCTGACAATGGCGGTGTGGTTACTATGAGCTTCCGTTATGCTTACCGTAAAAAAACCTCATCTGATTTAGAGGTCTTGAAGGTCTTCATAACCAACAACTGCGGAGACGAATGGGTACAGCGAAAAACGTTGAGCGGAAATGCTCTTTCAACGCTTACGTCCTCCACATCCTGGGCACCGGCATCTACAGCTGACTGGACAACTGTTCACGTTGTAAATATTACCTCTGACTATTGGGTAGACAATTTCCGCTACAAATTTCAATTCGAAGGTTCTGGTGGGAACAATTTCTATCTTGACGACATTAACCTATACCTTGGCGCTCCTTCAAACGATATCGTTATGGGAATCGAAGAAGGTGTTTCAGTGAGTGACTTAATGTTATATCCAAATCCAACGGAAGGAGAGCTTAATTTAAAATTCAATCTTTCTGCAGCTCAGTGGACAACAGTTCAAGTTACGGATGTGTCAGGAAAAATAATCGAAGCCAATAAAATAAACGGGGCCGAAGGAGACAATCTAGTAGTAATGAACACGTCACATCTGGCATCAGGTTCTTACCTTGTCTCTATGACTACGTCAAACGGACAGAAGACACTGCCATTTATCGTGAAGTAAGCACACTTTCCAAATAAGCTACCAGCTCATTTTCGCTAGAGCTTGACAATGTGTATTCCACTTCTATCTTCTGCCGAAGAAGATAATTCGCGGTAGTTTTTCCCCACGCGACAACTGACTTGTTTCGAGGTAATTCGTTTTTTTGAAGAAAGCTTTCCGCATTAGACGGACTCGTAAAAATATAAATGTCCTTTTTGGGAATTATCTGTGAATGCAGAACCGTTTTATATACAGGTATTCGCATGACTTGTTTCGCTGGCAATCCTTTGGATAAACTTCCGAGGCTTCTGTCTGACTCAGGAAAAAGAACTGTTCTTTCGCCTACCCATACAGCAAATTCTTTGGATGTTTTTTCTGGGTCACCTGGATCACTCCCAATAAAAGCTACGGAGTGACCGAGCTCTCTTACTCTTGCTGCGGTAGATGGGCCTACACTAGCATGCTGTATTGTATCAGAATTAATTGGATTTTGAAAATAAAACCAAACGCTTCTCGGACTTGTAAAACAAACAATATCTGGGTTTTCTAGAATCTTAAAAGGAAGTGCTTCAAAGCGAATAAGTGACTCCGCTTGTATCGAACATTCCATTGCATCACAGAGTTTTTCTACAATAGGAAGTTCATCCAGATTTTTGGATATGAAGATTTTGGTCTTCAATTTTTCGAATTCATCAAGTCTTTGACAATGAGTTCGGGGAGCGAGTCCAAATCATCCGTTTCGTATGTGAACAGCTCCGAGCCTTTTTCCCAATCGGTAGTGAATGCAACGTGCACCTTTTCAAGCGACTCACAAAATACTCCGAGTGGAAGCTGACACCCACCCTCTAAAAGGTTCAATACCTTGCGTTCGACTCCAATTTGTCTCGCAACAACAGCGTTGTTCAGTTTCTGAAGCAACTCAAACAACTGCTCATCTGAAGAGCGGATCTGCAATGCAAGCACTCCTTGTGCAGGGGCAGGAACAAATTCCGTAGGATCCATTACTTCCACATGAAAATCACTAAGATCGATCTTTAGTCGATCAACACCTGCTTTTGCCAGCATGATCGCGTCATACATACCGTCCCGCAATTTACCAATTCTGGTAGGTACGTTCCCACGTAGATCCTTTATTTCCGACTCCGGTAAAAATCTTCTCAGCTGAGCTTTCCTCCGTGCCGAAGACGTACCAATCACTGCACCATCTTTGATTCCCCACAAATGCTCAAACGAAACACTATCTTTTCTCACAAGGAGCAGATCTGCAGGATTTTCTCGGTCTGAAACTGCCGCAACGATCAATCCTTCTGGTTGTTCTGTTTCCAGGTCTTTGTGCGAATGCACCGCGAGGTCAATCTCCTGATTCAACAAAGCAGACTCAATTTCCTTGGTGAAAAAACCCTTGCCCTCCATTTTATCGAAACTAAGGTTCTGGATTGCATCCCCCTGAGTTGTGATTATGAAAATTTCGGCCTCCTGTCCCAGCATTTGTAACTGTCGTTTGACAAATTCAGCCTGCCAAAGGGCTAGGTCGCTCCCCCGGGAACCAATACGGATTTTATGCATTCAGTTTTTGTTTATCAGAATATCTTTTGCCATAAGCATAGGCACGCTCATGTATTTCTTTTCCATATAACCCAAGACTTTCTCTAAAATCTCCCTTGAGTGTTCGTCCATTGCTTCAATGTCTTTTTTGAAAATTTCATTCACCGCGTTGGAACGAATTTCCTTGACTTTTTCTGGCACCTCGCGCATTGCAAGCTCTACCTGACGCGTTCGGTACAACAAATCAAAGTCAGAAAGGGCAACTTCGATAAGCTCTTCAACGCGCCCTACCTCAAGGCTTCGTTCTTTCAAATTTTCATTGGAAATCCTTTGTAATAGATCAACCGAAATATGAGTTACAGAATGATTTTCCAAAATTTCGGGATGCAGATCCTGAGGAATTGCAATATCTAGAACTACTTTTCTATTTCGGTCTTCACCGAGCAGATGTGCATATATTTCCGGAGTTATGACGTGCGTATCCGCTCCGGTACAACTAATAATAACATCAAAGCCGCCGTCATATGTAGCTAATTCTTCTAAAGGAAATGCTACTCCATTCAATTCAGAAGCCAATTTTTCTGCTTTCGAAAATGTCCTGTTGAATACAGCAAAGCGTTTAAACCCATGTTTTTTAAGGAACTTCGACATGTTTGTGTTCGTTGTGCCGGCACCGATGATTAAAATTCGGGAGTCCAGTGGCACGTTCATGTCACGTAACCTATGATAGGCCAAGGAAACAACTGACACGGGCTTCGTTGCAATGCTCGTTTGTGTGTAGACCTTCTTGGCTGTCTCAATGGTATGGCGCAAAACTAGACGAATGAGGTCCCCGGTAAGGCCGGAATTGCGGCACAACTCATATGCTGTTCGGACCTGAGTTATTATTTCACGTTCCCCGATTACCATGGAATCAATTGAGGAAGCCACTCTCAGAACATGATTTACCGCATCGTTCCCATGGGCAAACTCAGCACCTTGCAAAAGCAATTCTTTCTCAGATACGTGCAGTTCAGGATAAACAAGATCCAAAAGTTCTTTAAGAAAAGAAACACCACAATTTTCTGAGCTGACCAACCAAAATTCTATACGGTTACACGTTGATAAAAAGAGTACTTCATCTACACCTAAATATTCTTTGATAGGATTAATGCGGCTTGATTGCATTTCTGGATCAATATGCAATTTACCGATCGTGCTGACCTCAAGGTTGCGGTGCGTAAAAGCAATGCTATGGAAGTTTTCCGGCATAAGTACAAAATTGCAAAGTCTACTTTCGATATTTGTCACAGAAATGTCATTAATACAATTTAGAATGACTCTAAATCTCAAGGCTTTCATACCTTCGCGTATAATTTAACACGAGACGACCATGTCTAAACTGGTTCTTGTTCCGACACCTATTGGCAACCTAGAAGATATCACACTTCGTTCTCTTCGAATGCTGCGTGAAGCATCATTCATATTGGCAGAAGACACCAGGGTCACCCGAAAGCTTCTGTCACATTTTGAAATATCTAATCCTTTGTTCTCTTTTCATTCTAATAACGAACACAAAGTGTTGTCTGGGATGATCGAACGAATTGCCACCAACGAACTGGTTGTCCTTGTTTCCGACGCGGGTACACCTGGAATTTCCGATCCGGGTTTTTTACTGGTTCGTGCATGCCTCGAGGCGGGTATTCAGGTTGAATGTCTTCCCGGGCCTACCGCTTTTGTTCCGGCACTCGTGGCAAGTGGATTTTCATGTGACAGGTTTGTATTTGAGGGATTTCTGCCCCACAAGAAAGGCCGTCAAACTAAATTGATGAGGCTTGCTCAAGAGGAGAGAACTGTCATTCTTTACGAATCTCCTCATCGCCTCCAAAAATGTCTTGAGCAGATCTGCGAATTCATCAGTCCCGGCAGAAGGGTGTGTGTAGTGCGAGAAATCTCCAAATTCTACGAAGAATTCAAGCGGGGTACCGCAGATGAACTGAGGGTTTATTTCGCAGAGCATCCGCCGAAGGGAGAGATAGTTGTTTTAATTGAAGGTAAAAATGGAAAAGACGAAGAGTGAGGGATTCTTCCTTGTCAAAAAGGGCGCAGCGGCACAGGCCTTTGAGCTGAAAACACTTGAGCTAGATGCACCAGCTGACGACGAGGTATTAATTGAGGTTGAGGCATTCGGTTTAAACTTTGCGGATGTCATGGCGCGTAAGGGCTTCTACAGGGAGGCGCCTGCGATGCCATGTATCGTGGGATATGAAGTTGTGGGTAGGGTGAGTCGTAATGGAAAGAATGTGTCTGCCGAGCTTCTTGGAAAGAGAGTAGTGGCCTTTTGTCGATTTGGAGGATATGCAAAGCATGTACTTACCAAAGCAACTGCGATTCATGAAATAGACAATACTCCTGCTGAGGATGCGCTTGCATTGTGCACACAGGGCGTGACCGCATATTATATGGCTTCCTTGTTGACACCAGTCAGAAAAGGGGATCGAGTGCTTATTCATGCCGCTGCCGGGGGGGTAGGAAGCCTGTTAATTCAACTTTGCAAACTAACTGGTGCAGAGGTCATTGCTAAGGTCGGGAGCAAAACAAAAGGCGAGCTTGCCAAATCATTAGGTGCCGACCATATCATCAACTATAAGGAAACAGAATACACACAGCAACTGAAGCAGATTTTGGGAGATCAGACCCTTGATGTTTCTTTTAACGCTGTAGGAGGAAGAACGTTTAGAAAGGATTTTCACTTCATGGGGGCCGGCAGCAGAATGGTTTTGTTTGGTGGCGCAGAATTAACCAATGGAAAATGGGGCATCTTCTCTCAACTCAACTTTCTCAGAAACATGGGCTTAGTACTGCCCGTGGGCCTAATGATGAGCTCGCGAAATATTTTAGGTGTTAATATGCTTAAACTCGCGGATCAAAAGCCAGAGGTGCTTTCCGAATGTCTGAAGGAGGTTGTTTCATCCTATAAGAACGGGAAGTTAAAACCAATCTCTGGCCAAACGTTTAATTTCTCTGCACTTGCTGAAGCCCATGAAGAGCTTGGCTCAGGCAGGTCTAAAGGTAAATTGTCTGTTTTCTGGTAACAACTGGTATTGTTTTTGAAAGAGAGGCGCCTGAAACATTAAATTTGTACAATGAGTCGAATCGTTTTTACACTTTTTATTTGCCTTTTCATGGGCATCACTTCTTGTGTAGAGATCATAGATGACATTACCCTAAAGAATGATGGGAGCGGTGTGTTTAAATATACAGTTAACCTTAGTTCGAGTAAAATAAAAATAAAAAGCATTCTTGCCCTGGACAGTCTCGATGGAAAAAAAGTCCCGAAGATCGAAGATATCAAAGAAAAAATTTCCCAATTCAAGTCAAAACTATCCTCCAAGCAAGGAATAGCAAATGTTACTATTGATTCCGACTTTGAAGACTTCGTTTTTAAATTCCGTTGCGATTTTTCAAGTGTTTCAACTCTGCAGAATGCCATTAAGGAGGTTATTGAGGAAATGGCCAACGAAAAAATGAACGTTGCCGATTATCAGGAATGGCTCTCATGGGATGGACAAAAGCTGGTTCGTTCCATTCCGGAAATTACCCTCGAAAAAACCAAAAATCTCAAACAAGAAGAGATCGAGCAATTGAAGCTAGGTAGTTACACCTCAATCTCGCGATTTGAACGACTCGTGGACCGATTTGAAAACCCCGAGGCTAAACTTTCACAAAACAAACTAAACGTGATGGTTAAGACAGGAGCCTATTCGCTGATTCAAAACCCCAACTTGCTGGAAAACACTATATATCTAACCCCCCTGAAGAATTAGAAGACAGAAATTGCTAACTTCGCAACACTATGTCTAGGCCAACGGCACACATTTCATCGCGCAACCGTCAGTTAATTCTGATTTTTTGCTCTTTTTTAATTGCTTGGACCTCTTTTTCTCAGAGATCAGAAGCACTCATTCCAAAAGATGCGTCTACCGTTTTCAGCATCAATAACTTTTCATTACTTCAAAAAATCTCGATCGATGACCTCGTTAAATACGAGTTCATGGAAGAGGTCCAACAAGAACTTTTTGATGGTTCAACTTCCGGAAAAACATTGAAAGATTCCGGCATCGACTTTGACCAGAAGCTAAATGTGTTCTATGGCAAGGAAGACGCCTTCGAGATTTCCGGATTTACTTTCGGCGTAAAGGATAAGCAAAAATTATTCAGCGTTTTCGATGACTTCGCATTGGTAGAAAGTCCGTACGAGGGAGTAGAGTACTATACCTCCTACTTCAATAGCCTTTTGATTCAAGGCTCATCGGCACTGCTTATTCGTGTTGAACCTTCGATGGAAAATGTAGACGCTGTCACGGATTCAATTTGGTTTTCCCGAGGCAACAGAAATCCATTCGAGCAGTTTGACACCTATGAAGAGTCACTTGAAGAATCAGAAGATGAATTTTTAAACGAACTCCAAAATGAGGAGGAAACGGAAGAATCCGATCCGCTTGATATGGAGACCCTTACCGGTGAAGATGATCTAGAACAGAAGAATTATTATGAGTTGAGAGACAGTGTACAAATGGAGCTACAGGCTACTTTGATGGAGCGCGTCTGCAACGAGCTTCTGATCCGAAAAATAAACTTGGTGACTTTCGACAATCGTTTTGCCGAACAGTTGACGCATAGCTCAGAGGCCGTATTCTACTTGGACAATGCGCGAAGCCTCCAGAATGCGCAAGGTTTATGGTATTTCGAAACCATGTTTCCATCTTTATATCAAGACATCAAAGAATTATATTCCGGAAATGTGATGCTTGGAGACCTGATGCTGCATCAGAATTCAGTTGAATTTGTGATGAATGCCCGCTACGGCCCAGAGCTAGGTTCGATCTATGAAGAAATGAACGATGCCCGTTTTGACAAACAAGTACTTAAATACATCAACAAGAACAACACGGCCTACTTCACCTACAACATTGACATGCGGCAAGCATACGAACAGGCATACAAAGTCATTATGCCCATTTTGTCGGATGAACGAAACCTGCGGATCAGCACCAATGTACTTACTCTTGAGCTTTTGAATGAATTTGTCGACAAAGATGCTCTTTTCAATACCTACAAGGGAAGCATGTTTGGAACTTTCGGTGGAATTAAAAAAATCAAAACCACCAAGATCGATTTCAGTTATGATGAAGAAACTTTCGAATACGTAGAAAAAGAGGTTGATGCTGAAGAAGATATGCCTGTGTTTACACTTGGATTTACCACCGAACGATCAGACATTCCGGAGAAAGTTTTGAAACACCTTTCTCGCATGACGTCACGCTTTCAAAACAAGGGAAATTATTGGGTTTATGAGGATGCCATTCTCGAAGCCGCACCCTTGTATATGATAAACCGGAACGGGCTCTTCATTTTTACAAATGACGAAGATTTGGTTGTCAATCATGCAGATGGTTATGGCGAAGAAGCACTTCATGGAAAAGAGGCCAAGAAATGCATGAAAAGCGGGTTCATGTATGGTAAAATAGATTGGTCCAATACGATTGAAAAATTTCCCAGAGACTTTTTCAGTGAAAAGCAGAACCAGGTATTGGATGCAATGCGTGGCAAAACGGGAAGCATGGAGCTGACTACGTCCGAAACAACAAAAGAAGGAACTCGCTTTGATCTGGTTTATTATTTCGAGGGGTCTTATGAAAACTCCGGGAAATACCTCCTTGATCTATTGAACAGCATCTACGTGATGTCAAAATAGAAATCAGGTATGTTTAAGAAATTCGGTCTGATCTTCGTTCTTGCGCTGGCTTTAGCCGCATTTTTGGTGTTACGTCCGTACATTTTCAAGAAGGCGGATCCCCCACTCATCACAGACAGGCTACCCGATGCGGATTTCATAGGTCGAGCCTATTTATTAGATGTTGCCAGAGAAACGAGCGGAATGCTCTATTACCATAAAATTCCATTCAGAGATCTGCTTTCCTATGAATTTATTCTGAGTCAGGGAAAACAATATGGGCTCAACTTACAAGATCCTCTTTATTTTTTCGCCAATGAAAATGGCAATTGGGGAGCATTGCTTCAAGTAAGCGACAGCAGTAAAATACTAGAGGGAATCGAACGGTTGAGAAAATTTACAAAGATTACGGATTCCCTTCATGAAGAACACCGTATTTTCTCTTTTCCCGAGCAAGGGGGCAACCTTATCTATGGAAAGAATTACATGCTCATATACAAAGGAACCGAATTCAAAAAGGTCTTTGACAGAGTAACGAAGGCAAAGAGAGGAGATGTTTCGCCTGTTTGGAAAGCTTTCCTTCGCGAAAAACAATTTAAAGATGAAAAACTTGTGATATGCTCGAATTGGTCGAAGATAAACGAAAATGGCATTAGTACCGCGCTCTTTGCTCACGACAGCGATTCCATTAGTTTTCGTTTGAAGTCCTATATACGTAACAAAAAGCCTCTGAACATTTCTATGAAAAAGGAGGGTGTCTCCTTCAGCTCAAAAGGGTATGTCAGTAGAATGTTGAATCTACATTTGGACATTTCTAATCTTAGGGATGCCGAGGATGATCCTTTTTATCAATTGATGGTGAAGCTTGGTCGTCGTGTAGGGTTTCCAACAAAAGAATTTATGAATGCCTGGGAAGGAGACATTTCTTTCAGGCAAGGAGGGTTTCAAACCATTAAAGAATCCTACATCGAATCTGTGCTGGATGAAGACTTTAATGTGACAGAGGTAACAAAAGAAAAAGAAGTAAAAGTACCGGGGTTTTCGTTGATGCTCTCAGTAAATGAAAATCATCAAAAATTGATTAATCGTCTGTTTGCAAAAGGACTACTTCGGCAGGAAGAAAAGCAGTTGCGATTTTTATTTTCACCCCCATTAAAAATGCAAAAGAGGTCTGGTTATTATTACTTTTTCAGCGGAGACTATCTTCCCAGAACAGAACAGCAAACCACAAATCATGGCGTTTGGATGCATAAGGGTACCAGTTATGAGTTTAGCATTGACTCCCTAAGCACTAATGAAATCTTCGGGTCAGTGTATATTCCTGTCAATAGAATTATCCGAAAGAGTCGATTTTTCTAGTTAGACTAACACCGGTATGTAGAAAACTCCGGATATGTTTTTTCCTTTTTTTAGCTCTAAACCTGTATTTTCAATGAAATTTCAGGCATGGCAAAAAAGCAAAAAATCTTCGTACTTGACACCTCGGTCCTTTTACATGATCATCAGTCGATCACTCATTTTAAAACGGCGAATGTCGCCATCCCTATTACCGTTCTGGAGGAGCTGGATAAGTTCAAAATTGGAAATGACACCAAAAATTTCTCCGCCCGAGAAGTTATTCGCTTTATAGACAAATTATCCTCCAGTGGCAGTCTGCAGGAATGGATTTCTCTCGGGAAAGATATGGGTAGCTTTAGAGTAATCCTCGAAAATAATCCGCGAGAGGTCAATGCTGAATACATTTATTCTGTAGGAAAAAACGACCATAAAATAATTAATGCAGCGCTTTATTTAAAAGAGACAGAGATAAAAAAAGAGGTGGTTTTGGTCACCAAGGACATTAATCTTCGAATCAAGGCAAAAGCGCTTGGAGTGGCTGCCGAGGATTATGAAACAGGTAAGGTTGACAATAATCATCTGGAGGAATCCTCCGCATATACCATTGAAGGAGTCGACTCCGAGACCATACGTCAGATATTTACCAGCGGAAAAGTCGAGGAAGCAGGTATCTTGGGAAAGAAAAAGGTTTCAAACGGCTACTATATTCTGAAAAATGGAAAAAGTTCTTGTCTTGCAGGTTACAACCATTTTAACGACCAATTAGAGCGGATAGAAAAGGAATACATTTATGGCATTAAGCCAAAAAACGCAGAACAGGCATTCGCATTTCATGCCCTGATGAATCCGAATGTCAAGTTAGTTGCGCTGCAGGGAGTAGCCGGAACGGGAAAAACCCTTTTAGCGCTTGCCTCTGCATTGGAACAGAGCAAACAATTCCATCAATGTATTCTCGCTCGTCCCATTGTGCCACTCTCCAATAAGGACATTGGTTTCTTGCCAGGTGATGCCAACGACAAAATTGGACCATATATGGAACCGCTTTGGGACAACCTAAAGTTCATAAAGTCACAATTCGGAGAGAACGAAAAAAAGCATAAGGCAATTTTGGAAATGGAACAGGCAGGAAGGATTGTTATCACCCCTTTGGCCTTTATTCGCGGAAGAAGCCTATCGAATATCATGTTTATTATCGATGAAGCGCAGAATCTGACGCCACACGAAGTTAAAACCATTATCACTCGTGCAGGAGAGAATACAAAAATCGTCTTCACCGGGGATGTTCACCAGATTGACACGCCCTATTTGGATGAAAACAGCAACGGGCTAGCATACCTCATTGATCGATTGAAGGGACAAGACCTCTTTGCACATGTAAAACTGGAAAAAGGAGAGCGTTCTGAGCTTGCCAATCTTGCCAATGAATTACTTTGAGGCAATTAACTGCTGAAAGCTACTCACAAGATTCGGATATTTAAAGTTGAATCCCGTTTTCAAAATTTTCTCGTTGGAAGCAGACACTCCATCTATCAGAAGTGTGGACATTTCGCCCAACGCAAGTTTGAGGACCCACGCCGGTACATTTGGAAGAAAAAACGGTTTTGACAGCTCCTTGGCAAGTATTCGCATGAATTGCTCATTTGAATCATTTGCCGCCACCGCGTTGAATGTACCGTCCAACTCGTTCTTTAAAACATGCAGGTAAATTCCGGTAAGGTCGTCGATGTGTATCCACGGCATTGCTTGATCCCCTTTTCCTAATCCAGCTCCAAGGCCGAGCTTGGTAATTTTTGACAGTCTCGGAAACGCACCCCCCTCCTTCGCGAGCACAACAGCAGTTCGCAAAAGGGAAACTTTAGCAGTCGTATGAAATTGTTGGGCACTTTCTTCCCAGTTTTTAACTAAACTTTGAAGAAAGTCAGTTCCATACGGATCTTCTTCCACATAAAGTTTCGATTTACTTGCGGCATATGCATTGATGCCAGACGCACATATGAAGTGCCTTAATTTGGGTAATTTATGGAGCTTGGTGAACAAGAAATTATTTGATCCAACACGCGAATCTACTAGCTCTTTTTTTCTGTTCTTTGTCCATCTCGCATCTGCAATTCCCGCTCCGCTTAGGTTAATGAGAACCGTGACTTCTTTTAAAGCCATTTCATCTAGCTCCTCCTTGACCGGATCCCAGTAAAATTCGTCCGATCTTTTCGGGTTTCGCGAAAGAATAGCCACCTCGAAGTGTTCCGCTCTTAATAATTCAGCAAGCTTTTTTCCGATCAAGCCAGAACCACCGGCAATCAATACTTTTTCTTTCAGGCCCTTCATCTGTTTAAAATAACAATGAAACACCAATAGAGTTTACAAGAACTAACGAATTAACTCAATTTATCTGTGAGGATTCTCATTTCAATCACAGGAGAAATACGCTCATAGAGAATGTTGTAAACAGCTTCCACAATCGGCATTTCGACCTGGAATTTTTTATTGATCTCCATGACACATTTCACAGCATAATATCCTTCTGCAATCATGTCCATCTCGAGTTGAGCTGACTTTACTGAATATCCTTTGCCGATCATAAATCCAAAGGTGCGGTTTCTTGAGAATTTAGAATATGCTGTCACGAGCAAATCTCCCAAATAGGCGCTTGATTTCACGTCGCGGTGTATCGGACTGACCTCATCGATAAAATTCTCTATCTCCTGAATGGCATTTGAGATGAGCACGGCCTGAAAGTTATCCCCATAGCCGAGTCCGGCATAAATACCCGAAGCAAGAGCATAAACATTTTTAAGAACCGCGGAAAGCTCCGTTCCGAATAAGTCATCCGACGTTGTCGTTTTAATGTATCTGCATGACAGCAGTTTGGCCATTCGACTAACTTTCGTTTCATTCTGACCGGCAATAGTCAGATAGGAAAGGCGTTCAAGCGCTACCTCCTCAGCGTGACAAGGACCACTTATGATTCCTATGTTTTCATAGGGAGTACCAAAGGTTTTATGAATAAATCGGGCTGGTATCGCATTGTATTCAGGAACTATTCCCTTGACTGCTGAGAATACATTTTTATCCTTGAGCAGAGCTTTAGGGAAATTTTCAAAAATGCGTGTCAAAAAAGCAGATGGCGTGGCAATAATAACAATATCTGCCGGACGAATTATTTCTTCTAAATCAGTGCTTACGTTAATCTTATTTAGATCAAATTCAACAGACTGCAGATAATTAGGATTGTGTCGGTATTTTAAAATGTGGGCAACAGCACCGTCACTTCGTAACCACCAATTCACAGAATCAAGGTTATTGCATAGGATCTTCACAAGGGCTGTCGCCCAGCTTCCCCCGCCAATAACAGCGACTTTAAGAGCCTTGATTTCCTTCATCGATAACAAATGTATCATTTTTTGGCTTCAGGAGGGGTCACTACTAATACCACATGATTACAATTAGCATATTTCCTGAGTACAATCATCTATTTGACTGTATTAAGGTCATTGTGCCAGCAGAGATGATTCTTCAACTTTGTGTTCATTTGAAAATAAAAGTCATGGAAACATACTCCGAAAAAGATGGGAAACTCCTTCAACAAACAGAATTTAATCGTTTTGGGATCATTTCCGTAATTATCACCATTGTTGGTTGTCTGGGTGGGGTCGCCATTGGACTGGGTGCTGTTCAGAATACCTTTACCTTAACACTTATCATCGTTCCCACAATGGCAACCCTAAGTTTACTTCTGGGAGTTGCACCTATGAAATATATTCTAATTTCGGCGACTGTGAGCGTGCTGATTGATCTGATACTAATAGTATATTACCTTTTAAACTAAGCAGGAACGCTTTCGACTGGAGGGCCTGTAACCGGGCTCCTTAATTTCTTCTAAAAACAATAAAAAATGTAGTTCCTTGATTACTCTCGGACTGAAACGTTATCTCCCCTCGATGGTTTTGAACGATCTGTTTTACCATAGCAAGACCTAGGCCTGACCCGGTAGATTTCGTTGTGAAATATGGTGTGAACATACGCTTTTGAGCTTCTTTAGGTATTCCGACACCATTGTCTGAAATCTCTATATGAACATCTGTAGTTGAGCTAGCCAACTTGATATCTACCGTACCTTCCCTATCGGGAGAAAGCGCTTGAAGGGCATTTTGTATAATATTATTAAATACGCGAATCATCTGATCCTTGTCCGCACGAATCGTTACATTCAACTCATCGTGTGCAAAGGTAAAATGACATTCATTTGTGCCTCTGAAAACATTCAACACATTTTCAATCAGCTCGACCAGATTGATGTCCTGTTCATTTGGAAGGGGCATATTGGCAAAGGTTGAAAATTCATTAGCGATGTTGGTCAGTGCATCAATTTGTTCTATCAGTGATTTACTCACCTTGCTGATTTTATCAGCGCTTTGAGGGTCTTCGGGGTCAAAACTGCGTTCGAGATGCTGGATGCTCAATTTCATGGGCGTAAGCGGGTTTTTTATTTCGTGTGCCACTTGTTTCGCCATTTCACGCCAAGCGCTTTCGCGTTCACTTTTTGCAAGCTCCATTGCGGTAAACTCAAGTTCATTAAGCTTTAAATTATATGCCTTCACCAATGAACCGATCTCATCTTCCTTGTCATAAGCTATTGGAGTGTTTGTTTTTCCCAACTTCAATTGATTTAAACTGTCTTTTAGTTTTCTTAGCGGAGAAGTAAGCCAGTTTGAAATGAACAGTGCGCTAATTAGAGAAAGGGCAAGAAGAAGCATGAAGATATTTACTATTGCCACCAAAAAACTTTCAATTTGTTCTTCAAGCTCTTTCTGTTTACCAAAGTATTGAAGATTAAGGTAACCAAGTAGCCTGCCTCTCTTGTTGAAACATGGTACATAGGCCGATGCAAAATTCAATGCTCCAATTTTTTCCTGTTGGATAAAACGACTTTTGCTTTGAAATTGGAGCGTATTGAGTGCGCTACGGTTCATTTGCTCTCCGATTAGGCCAAGGTTGTATATCATCGGTCGGGAGCTTGCAATCATAAAGCCATACTGATCGTATAAATTCAAGTCAGCATGGTAAATCCTTCCCAGTTTAATAAGTGAAGCCTCCAGTGCAGTACTTGAATTATCGATAGTTAATTCGCCTAAAGAATTGATCTTTTCATCTACCTCTAATTGCATCGAACTCAATTTATCCGCAATCATGTTGTTTGAAAACAGTTCATATTGACTTCGAATGAAGGTGCTGCTTCCCCAGCCAAAAGCCACCAAAGAGGCAAATACAATCAAAAGAAGAATAATTTGAATCCGTGCAGCCAGCGTTAACGTTCTATTCATGAAGGCGTCCCATCTTAACGTGCCTATCAGTAAGACCAATCCATAAAAAAGAAAGAGATACGTAAAACCGTTCACCAAAGAAATCCATCCGGGGGACGGCATAGAAAGCACAAGGAGGTCGTTCCCCTGAGAAGAAACAATACAGTGCCTGTATCCTCCCCTGTGCCTAAACCGCTTCTCATCTTTTTGCCATGTTTTAAGAATTTCAGAACGATACGGATATGTAAACGCTCCATAATTGGCAACCAGCTTATTTTTATGGTATTTGGCGATAGAATATTTCTCAAGTTTCTGCAAAGCATTCGCTTTGTCTGAGATCAGTAAACGGGGGAATCCAATTTCTTCAGGAATCTTTTTAGAGCGCAGTGTAGCGAAGAATATCCTGCTTTCATTCTCTCGTGAACGCAATGGCAACCGAACGACAAAGCTGACCTGGTCTGTAAGGTCACTGATAAAAAAAATGGCTGAATCAATTGCTGACTGTTTTCCGTGTTTTTCAATGAGCTCAGTTAATTTATTGAATGATTCCACGTCAGTGGCCTTGCTTTTGCTCGGTATCCTGTTTCCAGTGCTATCACACAACAAGAAATCAATATCGTAACGCTCCCAAAATCCATTGAATATTCTTCTTTCTAAGCCATTTTTAAATTCAGAAAAGGACACCGCATCCGAATGGCTAATTCGCGTTAGTATCGGATCCGATTGAATGCTTTCTGCAATTTTTGCAAATTCTAATTCAGTTAGAATCGTTTCTTCGGAAGCTAATTTCTGCGCATACAATTGCTGTTCACTTTGAAGTTTTTCCTGATAAAACATGTGGAACAACAGTGCTAAAATGAACGTACCGGAAGAAAAATGCAGAATGTTTATACCCAATGATCCCTCTTTCGGCCAATTTAGTGTGGCGAGCAACAAATAACCCATGAAAAACAGTTCCGGAATAATGGTTTCATGCTCCATTAAGCCAATCCAGCACATTATACAGGTCCCAGAAATGATAATGACTATTCGAATCAAGAGGGCACTTATATTTTGTCGAACACACCATTTATATGCCGTCTGAAACAGTCGGTATTGCATATACATGAGTGCAGCTATACAACTTACCGCGAGAAGGGTATATCCGTTAAGTGAAAAAAGCTTATCAATGGACAAGGGAATGGAAGAATTGTCCACTAGGCTCTCCGAAAGATCTCTTGGCAGAATCCAGAAAACAACCGATAAGGTCAAAAACAACAGCGACAACCACTTTTTATTGCTGTTTTTAAGCATACTGTTGCGCAGCGTTGCCGACAAAAAAATAAGAAGAATACAATTGATCGTAAACTCGAAAAAGTTAGGGAACCACTGACTGGAAGCATACAACGACGGGTCCGTTGCATTCTTTCCCAAAGTGAAACCGATCGGACCTATATTCAATCCTATCATTCGCAATGTTACTAAGGCCAATGGGATGAACCATTTATACGGCGAAGGCAAACGAAGAAAAATTAGCCAAAAGACATAGGCCCAAAAGACAGCAATCAGGACATATAAGAAAGTCATGACCTGTCCCAAGCTTACATTCTCATCCACGTGAGATTCAATCAGAGAAAACAAGTATCTCTTACCATTGTCACGAACTGCAAACCCCTGATCTTCCTCAAGGGAAATTTGAAAATTCCTAGAATAGGATTGAAATAGGGGTGAAAAGCCATTGGATAGATCCGTATTTTCATACGGGTATTCGTTTTTTACTAAAAAAGAAGCGCAAAATGTTTGATTTCCAACATGTTTGATTCGCGTAAAATACCAGCCATTCTGAAGGTGAATCAATCCATTGGATGGAAATAAAAGTTCTGCGTATTTTCCTACGGGCATCGAATTGCTGCTCCAGTAGGTAAGGGTGTCATCCGTATACCTGTGAAAAATAAACTTCGAATGCGTAATGTCCCAAACATTGCCCGTATTGCATTTTTTTTCAGCATCCGTCAGAAAATCTAACAATTCGACTTCGGCAGATAGAAACTGGTCTTGAAATAGTCTCGCATTCTGAGGTGATTGGTCACGAAGGTTGAGACTAACAGCAATTACTGTGAGCACCAATGCGATGCTTGAAAAAACAACAGCCTTTTTCCACTGTCTCATGAAGCACTGTGCTTGGCAATGCGCATGTTGACCTCATACATGAGTCGTTCGAATTCCTCGTCCGAACGATTGTCATTGTGAAATCTGAAGTCAGCAAGCGACTCATAGGGTTGCAGGTAATTCCTGTAGCAAGGGACCACATGTTCATTCCACTGGTAAAGGATGTCCTCCCGTGCATATCCTCTGGACTCTTGATCTCTGTAAAGCCGTCGATCCAGTTGAATAGTAGAATCAACTTCCATAAAAATGCTGAAATCCAAAACTGAACGCACCTCTGAAAAATAAAACAAAAACAAGCCTTCAACAATAATAATTTTTGAAGGATGAATCGTCAGCATAGACAACCTGTCAGGAGGCGCATTAAAGTGGTATTCACGTACCTCAATTGACTTTCCACTCACCAAATTTTCAAGATCCGAAAAAAGCTTTTGCCTGTCTAATGCGGTAGGCAAGTCAAAATTAACGACTCCGTTCTTATCCTTTTCCTGCATCTCAATGGGTAAATAGTAATTATCCATTGAAAAAACTGCCGGATGATGTGATGAAAGTTCTTTGCACAGGCGATTCAGCAATGTGGTTTTTCCCGATCCACTGCCGCCGCAAATGCCAATAATGAGTTGTTTTTCCAAAATTGTAGCTTTCTCAAAGATACGCGCATTTGGTTAGAGGTACTGTCGGAAAACTGAATTTTTTATACTTGACCCTGTGAGTTTGATTTGGATTGTTTAATTTCATGGTTAGCTTACCCAACATGCGCGGAACTTCTGCGTCTTAATTCATAAATTGTGTTGCTATGAAATCTGTCAAAATACTCCTGATTTTTTCCTTTGGTATACTTTTAAAACTATCGGCTCAACAAGGCAACGGCGGGAGTTTAAACAGCCATAAATATATTTTTCTCAAAGACTTGCCAACGCATGTTTTTGCCGAACCGAATGTAGAACAACTCAGGGCAGAAGATGAGCTCACTGATCATTCAGGTACTGCTCCATGGCGTTTCGGATACAATAACTATTGTAATTTGAACATGTCCAATTCAGGGGTGTGGTTTGATTTGCCTGATGGTGGTCGCTTGTGGATGCTGCGCGTTTTGTGTGAGGGGGCACTTTCTGTGAATCATACATTTTCTGAGGTTTTGCTTCCTGAAGGAAATGAACTTTTCGTTTACACGCCTAAGAAAGATTTCATCTTGGGGAAATTCACTAATGAACATCTATATCAAGGAAAACTCGGGACGGATCTTCTCCCTGGATCCACTTCCATCATTGAATATTATGTCGCCCCCCAGAACACAAATAACGGTTTTGGTTTAACCCTTTCTACCGTTACTCATGGCTACCGCACAGCGCGTGAATTTCAACAAAAGGCTTTCGGTAGCTCAGGAAATTGTAACAACAATGTAAATTGCCCGATAGGTTCTGCATGGGTAAACGAACGAAACTCGGTAGTAATGTTAGTTTCAGGTAGCAATGGTTTCTGCACTGGCGCCCTAGTGAATAATGTCCTTAATGATGGCAAACCGTATGTGTTAACGGCAGACCATTGCTTTAGTGATCCCACAAGTTGGATTTTTCGGTTCAACTGGCAGTCACCGGATTGCAACAATCCAGCATCTTCTCCAACGTTTCAATCGCTTTCAGGCGCCGTACTAAGAGCAAGGGCTTCCGCTTCTGATTATTGTTTGGTAGAAATAACAGGAGGCTTGGTTGGCAACACTGTACCCATTGGATATTCCCCTTATTTTGCTGGATGGGACAATTCCGGAGCCACACCGGCCAGTGCGGTGGGAATTCACCATCCATCAGGGGACATAAAAAAGATCTCTTTTGAAAACGATCCACTCATCTCTACTTCTTTTGGCGGCTCACCTGCCAACAGCCATTGGGGAATTACAGGTTGGGACACCGGTGTTACTGAGCCTGGCTCTTCCGGATCACCAATCTTCGATCAGAACCATCGTATCGTTGGACAATTGCATGGCGGTGCTTCGGCTTGTGGTGCACCAGTACTTTCCGACGAATACGGAAAATTTTCTTATTCATGGAATCCGGCAGGCAGCAACAGCACCAATCAGCTTAAATTCTGGCTGGATCCAAATTCTTCGGGGGCACAATTCGTAGACGGCTACGACCCTACGGGTGCATCTTCTGTCGCCCTTGACGCTGGACTTAGCTCTCCTCAAGGCGTTTCAGGCACGCTTTGTTCAGGATCAATCACCCCTCAAGTAACAATTTTTAATTCGGGAACAGACTTATTAACTTCCGCGATGATTCAGTACGGCGTAGATGGCGTCGAAAATCAAACCTACAACTGGTCAGGAACTTTGGCCCAATATCAAACTGCGACTGTAACATTGCCAAGTTTCACTGTTGGTGCCGGACCTCATTCTTTTTCAGCCAGCCTGACCTCTCCAAATACTGGAACGGATGAAAACAATTTGAACAACGCAACCGTATCCTCCTTCACCTCCATCATCGATGGGGAATCGGTATTATTGAATTTTAACCTAGATTGTTGGGGCAGTGAAACTTCCTGGGCATTGGCCGATGAAGTAAGCGGCACAACAATTTTCAACGGAGCGGGGTATCAAAACACCCCCGCGGGTGACACGTTATCTGAGACGTTTTGCCTAAATGAGGGGTGCTATGTCTTTACGCTAAACGATACCTATGGTGATGGCCTTACAGGTTGTGCTCAAACAAATGGTGGAAATGGTAATTATCAAATTGCATGGAATGGGGTGGTAATGGCTGAACTCCTAGAGGCCGATGCCAATTTTGGATATCAACATCAATCTACATTCTGTATTTCGTTAAACAATATAGAAGAAGTAGCCGGCGAAAATATTCGGATCTATCCCAACCCTGCCACAGAAAGCTTGACCGTATCTATTGACTCGGAAGGAATGATTGAAGAAATAAGTATTTACGATGCCTTCGGAAAAATACATTTGGTTCAAAAGGTTGCTGCAAATGTTAAAGAAAACTTGAATATCTCTTCTTTATCAGCCGGCTATTATTTGATTCAAATCCGAACGTCTCTTGGAAGCACAACCAAAGAATTCGTAATTCAGAGGTGATCAATACTTGACGAAAACATTTTTGGGCTCAGTGAAAAAACGCAAGGCCTCCCAACCGCCTTCACGTCCAACACCCGAGGCCTTAACACCCCCGAAAGGAGTTCGTAAATCTCGGACCAACCACGAGTTGATCCAAACAATACCTGACTGAAGTTTATCTGCCATACGATGAGCGCGATTCAAGTCGCTTGTCCACAAAGTAGCCGCCAGTCCGTACACAGTAGAATTAGCCATCATCAGGACCTCCTCCTCACTATCGAAGGGCGTAATGGTAACTACCGGTCCAAAAATTTCTTCCTGGTTGGTTCGGCAGTCGAAGTTCAGGCCTTCGATAACTGTCGGTCTCAAATAATAGCCGTTGGAATGCTCGCCAGATAATTGCACCTGAAACCCTCCGGACAGAATAGTTCCACCCTCTTTCTTCGCTAACTCAATATAAGAAAGGATTTTTTCCATGTGTGGTTTAGAAACAATCGCTCCTAAATTAGCCCCGGGGTCTTCAGGAAAAGACACTTTAGCTTTGTCTACTTTTTCAATGAATGCCTGCTTGAATCTCTCGTAGATAGAACGTTCAATAAATATCCTTGATCCACACAAACAGATCTGACCTTGGTTTGCAAAAGAAGAGCGCATCGTAGTTTTGATCATCTCATCAAAATCACAATCCGCAAAAATGATATTCGGATTCTTACCCCCTAATTCAAGAGAAAGTTTCTTGAACATGGGTGCTGCTGTTCGTGCGATGTGCTCCCCTGTTTTTGTACCACCTGTGAATGATATCGCCTTTATTTTTGGGTGTTTTACAATAGCATCTCCCACAGTAGATCCCAGTCCATGCAATATATTAAGCACCCCTTCTGGCAGGCCTGCCTCTTTGGCAACTTCTCCCAATAGATATGCGGTGTAAGGAGTGATCTCGGAGGGCTTTGCGATCACACAATTACCCGCAGCAAGTGCTGGTGCAATTTTCCATGAAAACAAGTAAAGAGGAAGATTCCATGGAGAGATACACCCAACAATCCCGATTGGTTTTCGGAGGGTATAATTTATTCCCATCCCCTCCATGTAATGAGACTCAGAGGCAAAATGAGTAATAGCAGTTGCGAAAAAATGGAAGTTCGAAACCGCTCTGGGAATGTCGACATGCGCAGCTAAAGACCTTGGCTTACCATTGTCTCTGGACTCTGCCGAAACAAATTCATCCATTCGTTTCTCAATGCCTTCGGAAAGCCTCACAAGAATAGCGCTTCGTTCTTCAGCACTCATGGAAGACCAAACGGGAAATGCTTTTTCTGCAGCAATCACAGCGTTTTCCACATCCACTGAATCTGAATTTGGGATCAGACAATATACTTTGCCTGTTGACGGCTCAAAATTTTCTATATACTGTTCGTTCGCCGGGGCACAGTACTCTCCATTTATAAAGTTTCGAAGCTTTTCCATTCTTGCGCTAAATTAATCTGAATATTAAAATCGGGCTGATCATAAGGTTTTTTCTGAAAAATATTTCATGTGACTTAATCCATTGCTCACATAGTTTGGATCTGTTGTTCTTCCATGTGGTCGGCCACTGTTGTGAATTCTAAATGCTTCCTCATATTTTCCAGATTTCAAATAGTTCCCATAGGTTGAATGAATCCACTTCACTCCCCATTTCACAGCTTCATCACCACGGATATCTTTAACAAATACGCCCAGCCTCAAACATTGGTAACCCATTAGCTGGAAAGGTCCCCATGAGGTGGCCAGGTTTTTAATCGCGGCGTTTGATAGTCCGTAAACAGCACTCCTCGATAATCCTTGAAACCGCCTTCTTTTTCCATCTCTGAGTTCTATTAACTTGCGATAATTACCAGGCTCAAACCTTGTGCCGGCTGGCTTTTCACCGGAACACTCCAAAATAATGAGTGCCTTTAAATATTCCGCGGGCAAACCATACTCTGAGGCCATTGAATCAACTTCTTCTCCGTAATTATTTTCGGTGCGCTGATACACATTAAACTCATGGCATGACACAAAACTCAGTGCCAAAAAGAAAACAAACAAATAAAGACGTGCTTTTTTCATAGTGCTCATGTTTTAAAAAGTTCTGAGGAAATATAATCTGCCCTCAACTTTCCTTCAGAAGTTAATTTTAGCGCGCTGCTGTCTCGGGTAATCCAACCTGATCTCTCAAATTTCAAAAGAGAGCGTTCAAATTCAGTGTCCAATTCATCAATGGAAGACAAACGCTTTAAATCAACCCCCTCAGCAGTTCTCAAACCCACGAGAATTAACTCGTTCCACTTATCCTTAGCCGTAAGGAGCTCACTCTCAAACCAAGCCCCATCCTCTTGCTTCATGTAAACAGCATTATTCGCAATATTCCACCGACGTCTTTGGCCATCGTACGAATGAGCCGAAGGTCCAACTCCAAGATAAGTGGCTCCTTTCCAATAGTTACTATTGTGAACTGCGCGAAATCCAGGCAGAGCAAAATTTGAGATTTCATAATGCTCAAACCCATTCGCAATAAAGAGCTCGGCCATTCGATTAAACTGTTCTGCCTGTTTTTCCTCTGAAGAGATGGTTATTTTTCCATTCTTTACCCAAGAATGAAGTGCCGTATTTTTTTCAACCGTCAGGCAGTAACTTGAAATGTGTTGAACACGGAGCTGAAGAATTTCATTGATATGATTTTCCCATTCTTGGATGCTCAACTGAGGCAAACCGTACATGAGGTCAACGGAAATATTTTGGAATCCGGCTTGCTTTGCAAGGAAAATTGCATTCAGGGACTCCGCCGCGTTGTGCGCACGATTCATCCAACGTAAATCATCCGACTTCAAAGATTGAACTCCAATGGACAATCTGTTAATTCCCAATTCTTTCCAACTCTCTAAATGAACTGAATGAATATCCTCGGGATTTGCCTCTAGGGTGACCTCAGCTAACGAAGAAAGATCGTACTGGTCATTGACTGTTTTCATTAGAAGTTGCAGCTCCCCCCTTTCCAAAATACTTGGTGTCCCTCCGCCAAAATAAATAGTACTGACCGGATGCGAAATTTCATGTGCCCTGCATTTCAATTCACTCACAATTGCTTCGATCATTTTTGACCGATAGGATGAAAAAGATGTTGAAAAGTGAAAATCACAATACGAACATTTTTTTCGGCAAAATGGAATGTGTAGGTAAATTCCTGACATGAAAACAAAAATAAGCATTCACGTATGGATGATTGCCTTATTTTTATTTTGAAAAACCATATGAATTCAAAATTGTTTATATTTAGTCATCCCAACAGACACAATGGATTTTCAAGCAAACAAAGATGAACTTAACAAAGAGCTAGAGCGATTTGTGGCGCTGCTTGGTGAAGTCTTGCCGCGATATATCGCATTGCTTCAAAAAAAGGACCTTGACAAAGATGAACTACAAGAATTGGGGGAAATAGAACACTATCTTATCCAGGTTAATGCTCAAATTGCAGAAATAAAAGAAAAACTAGAGCAGGATTTATTCGGACATACGCTTGACACTTACTACAAGCTCAAAAAGAGGTTTTTAACCGGAGACCTCAAAGCAGGCGAAAAACTGGAAAAGCTACATGCCATTTTTCAAGAGTCACTGGATGGAGGAACAGTAATCAATTGGAATTAGGAGGAATAGCTTAATTTTGTATTAAACAGCGAGTCCATAACAGCATGAAATTGCCGAAGCTTACAGAGAATGAAGAACAACGGCTTCGTGCATTGCTCGATCTGAACGTGCTTGACACCGACCCGGATCAAGATTTGGATTTAATTACAGAATTAGCCTCTTCCATCTGCGAAACACCCATTGCCCTCATCAGCCTGATTGATAGTAAAAGACAGTGGTTTAAATCAAAGGTTGGTTTGGAGGCCTCTGAAACGCCTCGTGATTATGCATTTTGTGCACATGCCATACAGGAGCCTAATAACGTTTTTGTGGTAAGTGACTCCAGAACAGATGAGCGTTTTTTTGACAACCCATTGGTTACCGGAGATCCAAAGGTGATTTTCTATTGTGGCGTACCCATCGTGACTTCAGACGGTCATGCCATAGGCACAGTTTGCGCGATCGACAACGAGCCACGTAAATTGACAGAGTTTCAAGTTCAATCACTGAGGATTCTTGCCCAAATGGCAGGAAAGCTGCTCCAATGGAAGAAAGAAAGTTCCTTTCTCGGAGGGCAACTAAGTTCCATGAACAAAACCCTGGAAAATTCGAATGCCTTCTTTTTGAAAATAAATGAAACGGGCGAGATCACAGACATAGGAGAAAAGTGGAACAAAATCCTCCCGGGTCTGATGGTGGGTGCACACTTTGATGAGCATTTTAGTTTAGAAGGTGTAGATACGTTCAATGAACTCGTAGCCAGTCAAAAAAACTTCAAGCTGATCTACTTCAAGGATCGAAAGTATAATCGTTCCTTCAAAAGCACATTGTTAACCTTTAGTGGCACCTATGTGTTTATGGCCTTGCCCGACGTGAAAGCTGAGTCGCCAATTGGAGAATACAACCTCGAGTTATCCGATTTTCCGGAGAATGATTTTATTTCAGAGTTCATGTTTCTCAGCGAGCTCAAGCTTAGAGAACTTATCGAAACTACCGAACTAAATAAGCGAATCAGCCGACAGAATGTTGAGCTGAAACAGGCCCTGCTGAAAATTGACTCAATGGCCAGTTTTCCGGATCAGAATCCAAATCCGGTCATGAGAGTTTCCAGAGGACAACACATTGTCTATGCGAATCATAAGGCACGGCTATTGCTCGGGTATTTCGAGATTGTCGATAACCTAAGCTCTTTTCCTGTATTGTCCAATCGAACAGAATTAATTTTTTCCGGACAAGCTGAGCTATTTCGGGAAGAGATTGTTGAAATTCAGGGGAATACATATGTGTTTTCACTCGTTTACTCAAAAGAACATGACTTCGTGAATATCTATGGCTTTGAAATCACAAATTACACCAATAAAATTCGTCAACAACAACTTGATCTTCAGGAGCTCAATACACATCTTGAGTATAAAGTAGCAGAAGAAACACAAAAAAATCTAGCGTTAAATGCCACCCTTGCAGAAAGTGAAAAGCTGGTTGCTATCGGTGAACTAACAATGGGTATAGCCCACGACCTGAACAGCCCGATAGCTTCCATTCGGTTCGGGGCAGAAAATATAAAGGAAACCATGGAGGCCCTTTTTAAGGGGTTAATACACGATTGTACACGAGAAGAACTAGACTTTGCGTGTTCCACTGCTTTAGACATCAACTACAAACCCTTTATTTCTGGTGTAAGGGCGATGAAAGAAAAAACGCTCCTCGAAAATTACCTGAAAGGTGTAAAACATATTTCTGGTGAAGAGGCTGTCAAGCTTGCCGATGGTATGATCAAAGCTAAAATTGAGCACCATGAGACAGAATTCATTGATAGAATTCTCTCCAGTGAGCATCCCGATAAGTTTTTGACCTTGTTGAAAGATGTGCACGCCATTCGTCAAATGATGGATACAATCATTCACGCTGCCAATCGATCAGCGGATGTTGTTTCCGACTTGAGAAAATTTACCAAAAGTGCCGTAAATCAATCAAAAGAAGATATAAATGTTCGTGAAAGTGTTCATTCCGTACTTCGTGTTTTGAGCACCAATCTGATGGGTAATATCAACATACATGTAGATGTAGATTCGGCACTAATCATTCATGCCATTCCGAGAGATCTATTTCAGGTTTGGTCGAACATTCTTAAAAACGCAATCGAAGCTTTCAAAACAGAAGATGGCGATATTTGGATCCGATCCGAAATACAAGACAACACCTTGAAAATTCATTTCATAAATAACGGACCTGCCATTCCGGAGGATGTTTTACCAAAGATCTTTGAACGCTTCAAATCATCCAAAGGAACAGAGAACTCAGGCTTTGGATTGAACATTGTTAAACGGATTTTGGCGGCCAATGGGTGGGACGTTGACGTCGCCTCCGATTCAGAGTTAACCAAATTTACAGTTATTTTCCCATAAAGATGATTTATTCATCATTTTTATGGTGATTTTTTAATCATTTTCTGATTCGGTTTGAATAATCCGCCTATCTTTGAATGATTCAAGAACGGTAACATGGCCAAAGTAAAATCAGCATTTTTTTGTCAGAACTGTGGACATGAAACGCCTAAATGGTTGGGGAAATGTCCTTCATGCAACGAATGGAACACCTTTGTGGAAGAGGTAATTGAGAAAAATATTCCTTCGGTTGTAGCTTTTTCCACCTCATCCAAAGCTGCAAAACCACAGGCCATCCACACCATTGAACAGCAGGAACATACCCGGATCGAATTAAAGGACCAGGAATTAAACCGAGTTTTGGGAGGTGGATTGGTCCCTGGATCATTGATTCTTTTTGGAGGTGAACCAGGCATTGGAAAATCAACTTTACTCTTACAGATGGCGATTGAGGAAAACAAGTTAAAGGTCTTGTATGTCTCAGGGGAGGAGAGTGAACAACAGATCAGGATGCGAGCAGAACGCATCGGTCTTACAAACCAGCAGTGTTACATTCTAACAGAAACAAATATTCAAAACATTTTCAAGCAAACGGAGGAGACAACGCCCCATTTGTTGATTATTGACTCCATACAAACGCTTTATTCGAGCCAGATCGAAAGTTCTCCGGGCAGCATTTCCCAAGTGCGAGAATGCACTGCTCAGCTTTTGCGTTATGCAAAGCAAACAGGTGTTCCGGTTTTTCTCATTGGCCATATCACTAAAGAAGGTTCACTAGCAGGGCCGAAAGTACTCGAACACATGGTAGACGCTGTGCTTCAATTCGAGGGAGATCGCAACCATGTATACCGCCTTTTAAGGACAATTAAGAATCGCTTCGGAAGCACAAATGAGCTTGGAATTTATGAAATGCAGGGAAATGGCCTGAGAAGAGTAGAAAACCCTTCGGAAATTCTCATCACCAATACAGACAGTTCTTTGAGCGGAATCTCCATTGCTGCGACACTTGAGGGAATGCGTCCGATGCTTATTGAGGTTCAAGCACTCGTAAGTTCGGCTGCCTACGGAACACCTCAACGATCTTCCACCGGGTTTGACAGCAAACGACTGAACATGCTCCTTGCAGTCATGGAAAAACGTTGTGGATTCAAGCTCGGGGCGAAAGATGTATTTCTGAATATCGCTGGCGGCATCAAAGTAGACGATCCTGCTATTGACCTCGCCGTGGTTGCAGCTGTCCTTTCATCCAATGCCGACCTACCGATAGATAAACGGATTGCTTTATCTGCAGAGGTGGGTCTCTCTGGAGAGGTTAGACCCGTAAATCGTATCGATCAGCGGATTGCTGAAGCAGAAAAATTAGGCTTTGAGAAGATCATCGTTTCGAAGTATAACAAGGGCATCGATCAAAAGAATTTTAAGATCGAACTTATCAAATGTGGAAAGATCGAAGAAGTCCTGCGCGCGCTTTTTGCCTGAGCATTAAAGAAAGTAAATCGAGCCGGCAAGAATCACCAAAGAATCTGTAAATACAGTTACGTTTCGCTTGGTAATTAAAGAAATAAGAATTAACACTGCACCAACGGCAGAAAAGAGTATCCAAGCAGAATCTTGACTCCGTAAATATTGAAGGCAACTAAAAGTAAGAATCAAACCCATGGAGAACCAACCAGAGCATTTACTGCCTATCGACTGAGGTAAGGTATACAAATGTGGGGGGTCATGATGAATATCATGCACATCCGAGGGAATTGTCAAGGCAAAAAACAGTACCAAAAAACTGAACCCATCTATGATTGGAATAGGGTGGTTTTCATCAAGCAACCAGATGGGAAAAAGTAACACAAAGAAGAGCCAATTTAAACTAATAAATAGCCCTTTTACACCGGGAAGATCTCGTAATCCCCGGTCTTTTCCGGGAATTTGAATGTAGAAAACCAATCCTAGGACAAACAATCCGAGAAAGATCTGATGTAAAACATTCAAGTAAAAAAATCCACCTAAAAGAAATGTGCTAACTCCTATTACGCCTAGCATCTCTTTTTTTCTCTTTGAAGTAAATTCACTGGAACACACAAAATAGTACATCGCAGTGCCTAATCCTGAAAGTGCCGGAATAAGAAAAAACAGATCTCCAAGATGGTGATACAACCACCCAGCCGAGAGCATCGCTGCGCCAATTCCATTGATTACCGCCTGTGTAAATTGGTTTCTCAAACTCGGAATTTTACACAATTTCGTTCAGGACGCGATCAACCGAAATATTCTGAATACAGAGACAAAACTTTTTCTTTTTACAATCTGGACATTGATCATCATGCGTAAGTATGCGAACATCTCTTCCTAAAGCAGCCCATCGTCCTGGATGTATTGGTCTTTTTGGAGAATATAACCCTATGGTGCGCAGGCCACAAAATCCAGCAATGTGCAGGGGTCCCGTACTGCATGCAACCATATTCCGGCATCCGGAAATAAAGCGAATCAATTGCTCCAGATCCATTTTACCTGTAAGGTCGTGGATGTTTTTGTGTTTGGGTATACTGTCACGAAAAGCATCTCCCTCTTTTTGCGTTCCAGTAAAAAATACGCTATATCCTTTTTTCGATAAGTGTTCTGCGAGAGACACATAGGATTCGATTGGCCATTCCACAGCACTGCCTTGGGATTTTGGATGGAGAACTACCGTTTTCTCATTGTTTACTGTAAGACACTCTATAGCAGCGGGCAGCTCAGCTTCTTTAACACTAAATGCATTCAGTGTTTCCACTATTTTGATCATAGTTGGAATTTCTGACAGACCAAATGGTCTGAGCAATTCAAAGTTCAATTGTGACTCATGAAGTTCTGAGTTCTTTCTGGAAAATCCTATACGATAGTTACACGTCAATAAATGAAATGCTCTGTGTGACGTGCCCACGCGCATGGGGATTTTTGCCCTTTTTGACAGCGATGCAATTTCCTTATTTGGAAAAACATGCACAATGGCGTCTGCTTTAAGTTCACTAAAAAAGGCTGTTTTTTCCGCTGTAGGAAAGGCAGAAACCTCCTCCCAGTCAACAAAGCGATCGATTACGGTGAAACATTCGACCACCGGCCGGGTATACGCCTTTCCGAGATATATAAGTTCAAGGTCTTTAAACGTGTCTTTCAACCAAACACACATAGGTAAGGTTAACATGACATCACCAATGCTATCCGTTCGAGAGATTATGATCCTTTTCATGTGCTAGTTCGTTTATGCAAAGCAATCAATTTGCTGTATTTACGATACGTTGCGTACGCGCTCAACAGCGAAATAGTAAATCCAGTTTTGCCATCTAAAAAACCAAGCTTTAAAAAGTAGCTTTTTATGAATTGAGCGGTCATTTTTGTCCAAACTGTTAATACACTAACTCGTTTTCCATTTTTGAACAACTCGTTCGCTGCTATATCTCCAAAATATTCAATTTGTTTGTAATGATCCTCACGAGTGTAATACGAATAGTGTAAAATATCTCCTTTTAAAAAACCACATTTCTCGCCATTCAATAAATCCAGCCGATCGTGCGGATTTATGCCCTGCCAACGTGCATGGGGCTTGTTGACTAGTCTCACCTTCGTATCGGGATACCATCCACAATGTCTGACCCAGGCGCCACAGTAATTTGTTAAGCGGTTCATTTTGTAACCCTTATATTCTGCTGTGGCTTTAGCGTGTAAAATACTTGTCTTCAGCTCCTCACTGAGTGCTTCATCTGCATCAAGAGACAAAATCCAATCATTAGCGGCCTGATCAATGGCAAAATTCTTTTGTTGAATATGCCCTTCGAACGGATTTTCGATCAAACGAACACCAAACTCATGACAAATAGATTTGGTTAGATCTTTCGAAAAGGAATCTATTACAACAATTTCATCGGCAATGTCTTTAACAGATTCGAGGCAGCGACGAATGTTTCTTTCCTCGTTGAAGGTAATAATGACAACAGACAACTGCATTTCCATAAACAGTTATTTGATCCGTATTTGCTGACCTATTCGAAGTTTGTTGATGTTGAGTCCGGGATTCAATCTTGAAAGTTGTGTCTGGGTGAGTCCATGTCTGTCGGCTATGCGGGCAAAGGTGTCCCCCGAACGAACGGAATAATACTTTTTAACCGGTTCAGGAGGGGTGACTTTTTCTTCAACCACCGATTTAGGTTCTCCCACTTTTACCTTAAGTCGTTGTCCAACATAAATATTACTGGTTCTGAGCGCATTCCACTCCATGAGTTGTTGGGTCGTTACTTTGTACTTTGTGGCAATCGATGCCATGGTTTCCCCGGCTTTAACCTTGTGATAAACCGAACTTTCTACGCTCGCAGGAAGCATCACGCCAAGTGAATCCGTAGTAGTAAGTGTATCTGTGACGACAGGTGGCGCCAAAATGGGCTTTGTTGGTGTTGTTTGTGCTGTTCCAGAGTACATTTTTCTTTCCATTTGAAACAAGCTGTCCTCTAAACTCACCATGAGACCAATCTTTTCTAGAGGACCGGTAATACATTGACCTGGAGTCGTTTTGGGGATGTATGTTGTTTTGTAGACAGGATTAAGCGCTTTTATTTCTTCGACTGGCCAGTTCACCAGCTTGGAAATGGTCGCCATATGCACTCCACTTGAGAGGCACATTGTATCCAGTTGTGCATAATGGGTCTTCGGTTCAAGCGGCAAAATGTTGTGTTCCGCATGATATGTAAGAATGTACGCGGCGGCTATAAAGTTCGGAACATAGGCTTGTGTCTCCGCAGGTAAGAACGGGCGCACTTCCCAATAGGTGGTTTTATTGCCCGAACGACGTATCGCATGATTTACATTTCCAGGTCCTGCATTATACGCTGCCAACGCTAGGTTCCATTCGCCATAGATCCCATATAGCTGTTTCAAGTATCGGCAGGCCGCATCTGTAGCAAGCGTTGGATCCATCCGTTCGTCAATGTAAGAGTTTTCCTTCAAGCCGAAATACAATCCCGTTCGATACATAAACTGCCACAATCCCAATGCTCCGGCACGTGACTTTACCTGCGGGCGTAGCCCACTTTCAATTACCGGTAAATACTTTAGCTCTAAAGGAAGGCCATATTCCGCCAGCTTTTCTTCAAAAAGATCGAAGTATAGGTTAGAACGGCCCAATATTATCCCCGTGAAGCTTCTTCGGCTTCTCACAAAATACTTTATCGTGGATAAGGTAACTTGATTACAGTCAAATTTGAAGGGGGTTGTCTCATTTAATTTTCGGAGGTGCTCGCAATATTGCTCATCTGTGAACTGAGGAACCTGATTTGGTTCATAATTTAGCGTTCGGACTACAGAATCGTATTCGTTGCGAAGGGTATATTCTGCAAGGAAAAGTCTTAAGCTTTGCTCGACAGTATTAATGAATGGATCCTTGTGAAGGGTGTCCGATGGCCGTATAAGATGGGGGGACTTTTGACCAACAAGAGGCGCTATGCAAACAAATAGAAACAGAAAATTCAGGATTCTCATGCATTTTCGGAATTATTTGTCAAAATGGAAGCAAGATCAAAAAGTTCCTTCTCCGCAAAAAGTTTTCCCATGAGCTGAATTCCGAATGGTAAACCATTCGAATGTTTTCCCAGCGGAAGAGATATGGCAGGGTGTCCCGTAAGGTTTGCATGTACAGTAAAGATGTCTTGTAAATACATCTGGATCGGATCCTTTACAGAATTCTGTTCAAAAGCCGTCGTCGGGGTTGATGGTGTTAGAATAATGTCAAAATCGGAAAGTATCTCTTCTGTGCGGTTTCGAAGAAGTCTTCTCACCTTCTGCGCCTTGGTATAATAGGCGTCATAGTACCCATGCGAAAGAACAAATGTTCCGGCCATTATCCTTCGTTTTACCTCGGGACCAAATCCATTTGACCGCGATTTTTTATAGGTGTCTTCTACCCCCTTAGCATCCGGATACCTATATCCGTAATGCACACCATCAAATCGGGACAGGTTAGAAGATGCCTCGGCTGTGGTCAACACGTAATACGTGGGTACCATTTGTTTGAGGTAAGGAAAGGAAACTGTTTCAACCGTATGGCCATCATTTCTTAGCTGTTTAACGAGACTCAGGATTCCATTGCGAATCTCTGAATCCATTCCTTCTGCATCCATCGCCTCTTGAAGCAAGGCAATTCGATAGGTCTGTTTGGGTGTGTAGGCCGTATACGTATCGCAGGGCTTTGATGACGCTGTTGAATCAAATGTATCAGAACCAGCCATAACCTCAAGCAGAAGGGCAGCGTCGGAAAGGTCATTCGTGAAGGGTCCAATCTGATCAAAAGAGGATGCGTATGCAATGAGGCCGTGTCTGCTGATTCTTCCATACGTGGGTTTCAATCCGTACGTACCAGTAAAAGAAGCGGGTTGTCTGATCGATCCTCCTGTGTCACTTCCAAGCGCGGCAGTGCAGAGACCTGCAGCTACGGCAGCCGCTGAACCGCCGGAAGAACCGCCCGGCACTAATGAATTATTCCACGGATTTTTGACTGGACCAAAGGCAGAATTCTCATTTGAGCTACCCATTGCAAATTCATCGCAATTAAGACGACCTATAATAATTGCATCTTCTTGAAGAAGGCGCTCAACAGCCGTGGCTGTGTAAAGAGATTCAAATCCTTCCAGAATTTTCGAAGAGGCAGAAACGCGATGACCCTTGTAGCAAAGGTTATCCTTCAAACCTATCACCATTCCCGCCAAACGGCCCGCATTTCCAGCTTTTAGCTTTTGATCAACAAGGGCGGCACGCTCCAATGCAGACACATCGAAAACTTCGAGAAATGCGTTCAAATGATCGTTCTGCTGAATTTTATCGAGATACGCTCTAACGACATCTACGACCGTAGTGCCTGAAGCAATAGCTTGCTTTACTTCAGCAAATGAGCGAAACATGAGCGTGATTAATTCTTGTCTTCGGTTTTTGTATCGTCACCTTCGCCTTTGGCTGCGTCTTTAAATTCTTTAACGCCTTTACCCAATCCCTTCATAAGCTCAGGGATTTTCTTACCTCCAAAAAACAAAAGAACAATTACCAACACGATAATTAATCCTTGACCCGGTCCAACAACTCCTAAAATCATCTTAATAAATTTAATTGAGACAAAGTTACTGAATTCTCTAAGAAGAGATTTAATTTATTTGACAGGATCAAACAAACAAACCGTTTAGCACTCTAAGTAACGAGCCCTATTAGAGTTTTCGTGCTACTTCAACTTCTTCAAATGCTTCGATGATATCACCAATTTGAATGTCATTAAACTTGTCGATATTCAAACCGCACTCGTAATTATTCTTTACCTCTTTCACGTCATCTTTGAATCGTTTCAGTGATCCGAGTAATCCAGAATGTATTACAATTCCGTCGCGAATAATGCGGACTTTCGAAGAGCGTTTGATCAAGCCATCCAACACATAACAGCCGGCAATGGTTCCAACTTTCGTGATATCGAATGTTTCTCGCACTTCAGCAGATCCGGTAACTTTTTCCTCGATATCCGGAGACAACATCCCTTCCATCGCAGATTTAATCTCTTCTATGGCTTTGTAAATTACCGAATATAAGCGAATATCTATTTGCTCACTTTCCGCCAGTTTTCTAGCACTGAGGGATGGTCGGACCTGGAATCCAACGATGATCGCATCGGATGCAGATGCAAGGTTCACATCTGCTTCGGAAATAGCTCCGACTCCTTTGTGCACGATATTGATCTGAATCTCTTCTGTTGAAAGTCGAAGCAAAGAGTCTGAGAGCGCTTCGATCGAACCATCCACGTCTCCTTTAACGATAATATTGAGTTCTTTGAAGTCTCCGATTGCCAAACGACGACCGATTTCATCCAGAGTAATGTGTTTGGTAGTTCGAAGACCTTGTTCGCGGTACAATTGCTCTCTTTTTGTTGCAATAGATTTTGCCTCTCGTTCATCATCCATCACATGGAATTTATCGCCAGCGCTTGGCGCTCCGTTGATTCCAAGAATAGATACAGGCTGCGCTGGACCTGCGGTTTTAATAGTGTGTCCATGCTCATCATGCATTGCACGCACGCGACCATAATTTCTACCCACAAGTACCACGTCCCCAATCTTCAAAGTTCCGGCTTCAACCAGCATATTGGTCACATACCCCTTTCCTTTATCAAGTGAGGATTCGATCACCGTTCCCAATGCATTTTTGTTTGGATTGGCTTTCAAATCAAGCAATTCGGCCTCAAGCAATACTTTTTCCAAAAGTGCATCAATGTTCAGATTTTGCTTCGCAGAGATCTCCTGACACTGATATTTACCACCCCAATCCTCCACAAGAATATTCATCTGAGAAAGTTGCTCACGGATTTTGTCCGCATTCGCGCCGGGCTTATCAATCTTATTTATTGCAAAGATCATGGGCACATTGGCTGCTTGAGCGTGCGAAATAGCCTCCTTGGTTTGTGGCATGACATCATCATCCGCAGCCACGATAATAATGGCTACGTCGGTAACTTGGGCACCACGAG
>JAJTDX010000130.1 GCA_021298235.1 Cryomorphaceae bacterium
AATATAAGTGAGGTTTACCCGGTTCCTGCCACCGATAAGATTTTATTGAAAGGCATTACTTCAGGGAATTACACGATCCGAGACCTCCGTGGCACTTGCGTTGCTTTTGGAATAATTAGTTCGGATCAGTCAGAGATTCAGATTTCGCATCTTGCCAGCGGAAGCTACCTTTTGGAGTTGGAGGATCAGGTTTGGCGCTTTATAAAAGAATGATTGTTGAATACTGTGCGCTGAATCTTTGAATTGGCGTAACGCTTTAATTATCTTTGCTTCCTGTATCAATTGTTAGATTTGACTGAACAAAAGCATATTTCCGTCGTCGTACCTTTGTTTAACGAAGAAGAATCACTTTCTGAACTTCAGTATTGGATTGCGCGTGTAATGGAAGCAAACCAGCTGTCTTATGAGGTGATCTTCGTGGATGACGGAAGTAAAGATCGTTCATGGAATGTCATTGAAGAGTTGTCCGCAAAAAACAAATCTGTTAAAGGGATTAAATTTCAGCGGAATTATGGAAAATCTGCTGCGTTGCAGATGGGGTTTGAGGCAGCGACCGGAAAGGTGGTGATAACGATGGATGCGGATCTCCAGGATTCCCCGGATGAAATCCCCGAATTGTACAGAATGATCATGGAGGAGGACTATGATGTCGTTTCCGGATGGAAGAAAAAGCGATTTGACCCCATTACAAAAACACTTCCGACAAAACTTTATAACTGGGCCGCACGTCAACTTACGGGCATCAAATTGCATGATTTTAATTGTGGCCTCAAAGCTTATAAATTAGCCGTTGTAAAAAGTATAGAGCTTTACGGTGACATGCACAGGTATATTCCACCATTGGCAAAATATGCAGGATTTACCAGAATTGCGGAGAAAGTAGTGCAGCATCAGGCAAGAAAATATGGAACCACGAAATTCGGAATTAGTAGATTCCTGAACGGTCCATTGGATTTACTCTCCGTTGTTTTTATGGGGAAGTTTGGAAAAAAACCAATGCACCTTTTTGGAGCACTCGGCACACTCATGTTTTTCGTCGGTTTTCTTTTTGCTTTATACATTGGGATCGACAAATTATTTCTGCATACCACGGCAAGACTAATTTCTCAGCGGACAGAGTTTTATCTCGCACTGACTGCGATGATCATTGGTGTTCAATTTTTTCTTGCAGGATTTATTGCTGAGCTGATCGGTAGAAATTCTTCTACAAGGAATGTATATCTAATTGAAAAGCAAATTGGATAAGAAGGAATGGTTGGTGGATAAAACCTGGACCCTTTTCTTGGACAGGGATGGGGTGATTAATGAGCGAATCATGGATGCATATGTCACAAATCTGGAGGAATTTCATTTTCTTCCGGATGCACCTGAGTCGATAGTTTCGCTGTCAAAATTATTCGGACTTGTCTTCGTTGTTACAAACCAACAAGGCATTGCAAAGGGACTGATGACCGAAAGTAACCTTCAGGAGATTCATCGTTTTATGATGCAGAAAATTGAAGATATGGGAGGTAGGATTGCTCAATGTTATTACGCGCCGGATCTTTCAGGGCCAAAAAACTACCTAAGAAAACCAAAACCGGGAATGGCTTTGTTGGCTCAGCGTCAACATAAAATGGTGGAGTTTAGCCGCTCTGTTATGGTTGGTGACACGGATTCAGACATTATTTTTGGTAAAAACCTTGGTATGAAAACTGTAAGAATCGAGACGGAAGAACCAATTGGTGTGATCGCTGATCTTACTTTTAGTAGTCTTTCAGAGTTTAAAGCATTTCTATTGTCATGAACAGAGTATTATTTTTCATCCTATTCCTTTCAGGGACGCTTCATTCTCAGAATGTAACAGATGCGAACGGGTTGAAACAAGGTCCTTGGTACAAATTATATCCTAAATCCAAGGTGTATCAATACAAAGGTCAATTCAAGGATGACAAACCCATAGGGACATTCACTTATTATTACGAGTCCTCAAAAATTAAAGCAGTTGTCAAGCATGTTGATGGAAGCAACAGGTCAGAGGCAGTGTTTTATCATGAAAACGGAGTTTTTATGAGTAAAGGCATCTATAAGGATCTTAAAAAAGACTCTGTGTGGTGTAATTACGGCCCTTCGGGTAAAATAAGCAACAAGGAAACATACAAGAACGATCAGTTACACGGAAAAAAAACGATCTTTTATGTTCCGGCTGATCCAGCTGATAAATCGGTAATGGTTCTTTCAGTTTCCAATTACAAGGAAGGTAAGCTTGACGGAGAATACATGGAGTATTTCGAAGGCGGAGCGGTAAAAGTGAAGGGTGCATACATTCAAGACAGAAAATCAGGTATTTGGGAGTCCTACGATGTCGGTGGCTACAAGATGATTGAGGAATGTTTTAAAGCAGGGCTGAAGCATGGGTGGTGTAAGGCCTTCGATAGTTCGGGAAAAGTTGTTGGAAAACAATACTACATAGAAGGACGGCATGTCCAGGGTAAAGAGCTGGAAATTCGCCTGAATCAGATCAAATACAATGCTTCAAAACCTAAGAACTGATTAATTTTTGTATCTTCGGAATGATGAAAGCTGTTCTCGTAGTACTTTCTTTAACCTTCATTTTTTTCTCCTGCAAAAAGGACCAGGCAAATTTTGATTTGCATTATGATTATTTTGGACTTTTACCCGGTCGATTTGTAGAATATAATGTGGTTGAAATTCATCACGATATCAATCAAGCGGTCAAACATGATACCTTACGGTACCAGCTGAAGACTTTAATAGGTGATACGATCATTGACAATGAAGGTCGTATCGCGCGCAGGTTTATACGTTTTAAGCGCGAAAATCCTTCTCAGGACTGGGTTCAGACAGATACTTGGACGGCTATTATTGTTGATCGGAGAGCAGAATTAGTAGAAGAAAATCAACGACTTATAAAATTAGTGTTTGCTCCTACAGAGGAAAAAGAATGGAATTTGAACACATTCAACACGCAGAACGAATTGAAAGCATATTATCGGGATATTCATTCCAAAGTGGTTTTGGGCGCCCAGACGTTCGATAGCAGTCTCGTCGTAGAGCAAGAAGATTTCTTTTCATTGATCGATTACCGCAGAAAATATGAAACTTATTCAAAGCACGTAGGATTAATTTCAAAATACTATAAAGATCTCAAGATCATTGGGTTCGATACATCCAACGTGCAGTTCGGAAAGGAGCTGTTTTACAATTGCTACTCTTTTGGATTCCAATGATTTTTTGCAATTCCCAAATTCAATGAGAATATCAATCCTGAGTGCTTTTTATCCTTTCCGTGGAGGAATCGCTCAGTTCAATGAGAGTCTGGTCGGTCAGTTGGATAAAGATCACAAGGTTGAGGTAAACACGTTCCGAACGCAATATCCGAATTTTCTCTTCCCAGGGAAATCACAATTTGTTGAATCTAAAAATGATCAATGGGAGGGAAGAGCACACCGAATTGCAAGTCCTTTCAATCTGTTTTCGTTTTTTAGGGCATCCCGCATTGTCGAGAAACAAGATCCTGAGATTTTCTTAGCAAATTATTGGGTAACGGTCTTTGCACCGCTTATTGCCTTTTTGGGCAGGAGACTGCAAAGATCTACCCGAATACTCTTGGTCCATAATCTGGTGCCTCACGAGAAAAGATTTTTTGATTCTTGGATGAATCGGATGGTATTAAATCAATTTGACGGATTTGTGGCGCTGTCGGAGGACGTGAAAAAGGACATTTTAGCTGTCAAAAAAGGTGCGAAAGTAGGTGTGCTTCAACATCCCTGGTATACGCAATTTAAAGCTCCAATTTCAAAGGAAGAGGCGCGCGCAAAAATTGGCATCGATCCTTCAAGTAAGGTGTTGCTTTTTTTTGGTTTAGTCCGAGAATACAAGGGATTGGATGTTCTGCTCAGAGCTTTTATAGAACTGGATGATTCATTTCATCTAATTATCGCTGGTGAATTCTACATGGATCTTAGGGAGTTTGATACTTGGTTTTTGAATCCAGTCTTGAAAACACGAATACACATCCACAATGGTTTCATACCTGATGATGAGGTTCATGTTTATTTCTCAGCGGCTGATTTATGTGTTTTGCCATATCGAAGCGCGACTCAATCCGGAGTGTCTGCGACCTCTTTTCAATTTGGTGTGCCCGTCTTGGTTACGGACGTAGGTGGCTTGGCACAAACGGTAGGGGAGATGGGTGTTGTCGTAAAGCCGGAACGCTCGGATTTGATGCAAAAAGCTATTCAGCAAATTTTCTCGGACGACACACGCTTGAAACTGAAAGAAGCCATTGAACTTGAAAGGTCGAAGAATACGTGGAAATCATTTAGCACGGAGTTCCTTCGTTTTGCGGAATCTGTGAGAGGATCGTCAGAGAACTGAAAACTCTTTTCAAGTTTCTTCCGAATTAGAGGCTAACTTTATTGATATTGCGCTCAGTAAATTCTATATTTGCGGGCTTAATTCATAACTGACATGCGTAATAGAGTATTTTTCTGGGTTTTAACAGGTTTATTATTAGCGATTTGTTTGTATCAACTTTCTTTTACTTGGGTAACGAGCAAAGTGGAAAGGGAGGCAGAACGAAAAGCTGACATCGAAGTCGAGGCGATCAGAAAAAAAGCCGCAAGCACAGGGGACAGCACTACTCTTCCGAATGGAACGGTTGTGAATTTTGTTTCTCCTGAAGCTCAGGCACTTGCTAAATCCGCCTACATTAATCAAATCCTTAAGGAAAAGTCAGACAAACCGGTTTATCCATTGCTCGGTACTTCCTTCTCTGATACGAAAAAGAGAAGTATGGCCTTTGGTCTCGACCTTGTGGGAGGTATGAGTGTTACGCTTGAAATCTCTGTACCGGAATTGATCAAGAGCTATGTTCGAAATCCAAGAGATCTAAGATTCAAAAGAGCTTACGACAAGGCGGTTGCTACCTACAATACAAAAGGTGGTGATTTTATTTCTCTCTTCCTTCAGGAGAACAAGAAAATTAACAAAGCTCCTGTAGTTCAATTGCTTGCAACCTCCGAAATTGAAGGTTTGGGGATGAAATCAACTGATGACGATGTTGAAGCATTTTTCAGAAAGATCACTAGCTCATCCATGGATGGTGTGGAGCAGATCATGAGTCGACGAATCAACCAGTTCGGTGTGGCACAACCAAACATACAGAGAGATCTTGTAAACAACAGATTGT
>JAJTDX010000033.1 GCA_021298235.1 Cryomorphaceae bacterium
AGGAAATTTATTTCTTGTCGTTAACCTCTTCAAAATCCACATCTGTAACTTCATCCGTAGGATTTCCTGAAGTTTGATCGGGACCGGCTGCGCCACCATCAGCATTAGCAGCGTTATACATATCCTGAGAGGCCGCCTGGAACACGTTGTTCAATTTCTCCATAGCAGGTTCGAGATTTGACATGTTTTTCGCTTCAAACTCTTTCTTCAATTCTGCCAGTGCATCTTCAATCGCCTGTTTCTTGTCAGCTGGAAGTTTGTCGCCATACTCTTTCAACTGTCGCTCAGTCTGGAAGATTGTCGAATCAGCTTTATTCACCAACTCCGCTTCGTCTTTGCGTTTTTTGTCCGCCTCTGCGTTTGCTTCTGCTTCAGCTTTCATTCGTTGGATTTCTTCATCAGAAAGCCCTGAAGAAGCCTCAATCTTAATGGATTGTTGCTTGCCTGTTCCTTTGTCTTTAGCAGAGATATTCATGATACCATTCGCATCAATGTCAAAGGTCACCTCGATCTGCGGTACGCCTCGAGGCGCTGGTGGAATGTCAGTCAATTGGAAACGGCCCAATGTTTTATTGTCATTCGCCATTGCACGTTCTCCTTGTAATACGTGGATATCTACAGATGGCTGGTTGTCAGATGCAGTTGAGAACACTTCTGATTTCTTGGTTGGAATCGTTGTATTCGCTTCGATCAATTTTGTGAAAACTCCTCCCATCGTTTCGATTCCCAAAGAAAGAGGAATCACATCCAAAAGAAGAACGTCTTTCACTTCCCCTGTCAATACCCCCCCTTGGATTGCAGCACCTACGGCAACTACTTCATCCGGGTTCACTCCTTTTGACGGAGCTTTTCCGAAGAAACGCTGAACAGCATCCTGAATGATTGGAATACGTGTTGAACCTCCCACCAGGATCACCTCATCAATATCGCTTGTAGACAAACCAGCGTTTTGAAGTGCCGAGCGACAAGGCGCGATTGTTCTTTCTACTATGTCAGAGATCAACTGCTCGAACTTAGCTCTCTGCAAAGTGCGAACCAAGTGCTTAGGAATACCATTCACCGGCATGATATAAGGCAAGTTGATTTCCGAAGAAGTGGTAGAAGACAACTCTATCTTCGCTTTCTCAGCTGCCTCCTTCAAACGTTGAAGTGCCATGGGATCCTGACGAAGATCAATGCCTTCATCTGCTTTAAATTCATTCGCTAACCATTGAATGATTGCCTCATCCACGTCGTCACCGCCAAGGTGTGTATCACCATCTGTAGCTAATACTTCAAAAACACCATCACCTAATTCCAACACAGACACATCATGTGTTCCCCCGCCAAAATCAAAAACTACAATCTTCTGGTCAATGCCTTTTTTATCCAATCCATAGGCCAAAGCAGCAGCTGTAGGCTCATTTATAATTCGCTTGATTGTCAATCCGGCGATTTCACCCGCTTCTTTCGTTGCTTGACGTTGCGCATCGTTAAAATATGCTGGAACCGTTACCACCGCTTCAGTTACCTCATGTCCAAGATAATCTTCAGCTGTTTTTTTCATCTTCTGTAACACCATCGCAGAAATTTCTTGTGGCGAGTACAAACGGTCATCTATTTTCACACGTGGAGTATTGTTGTCTCCTTTTACAACCTCGTAAGGAACGCGTTCCGCTTCTTTCTTACATTCGTCAAAGGACGACCCCATGAATCGTTTGATCGAATAAATCGTTTTTGTTGGATTGGTGATTGCTTGACGCTTCGCAGGATCACCTACTTTACGCTCGCCACCTTCCACAAATGCCACTACTGAAGGCGTTGTTCTCTTACCCTCTGAGTTGGCGATTACTACCGGCTCGTTTCCTTCCATTACAGAAACGCATGAGTTGGTAGTTCCTAAGTCAATTCCAATTATTTTTCCCATTTTCTAAAAATTAAATCGGTTTGAAAACCGGTCGACAAAGTCAATCATTATGCCATGTGGTACGTTGGCAATATTTCGAATCAATTTGTCAGAAATCCTCTAAACTTTTTCCTAAAATCGTGACGAATTGACATGAATACTGACAATGTAATTGCAAACGAATGGCATCTGACGAAATAAACTAACTTTGTATTACGTAGATAAACGATCACACGAATCATGAAAGTTTCTGAAATACGCCAACAATTTTTTGATTTTTTTGAGTCTAAAGGACATGATATTGTTCCCTCAGCTCCTATGGTTATAAAGAATGACCCAACACTAATGTTCACCAACGCAGGAATGAACCAATTCAAGGATTATTTCCTTGGAAATGCCGTTCCAAAGAATAAACGCGTGGCCAATTCTCAAAAATGTTTACGTGTATCCGGAAAACACAATGATTTAGAAGAAGTTGGAGTTGATACCTACCACCATACCATGTTCGAAATGTTGGGGAATTGGTCGTTCGGAGATTATTTCAAGGAAGAAGCGATCGCATGGGCATGGGAGTTGCTTACAGAAGTCTATAAAATCCCTAAAGACAGACTTTACGTTACAGTTTTTGAAGGCGATGCCAAAGACAATGTTCCAAAAGACGAAGAAAGTTTTGCTATCTGGAAAAAATACATTCATGAAGACCGTATTATTTTAGCCTCCAAAAAAGATAATTTTTGGGAAATGGGCGATACCGGTCCTTGCGGACCGTGTACCGAGATTCATGTGGATCTTCGGTCCAAAACAGAAAGAGATCACATTGATGGTAAAACACTCGTGAACTGCGACCATCCACAGGTAATTGAGATCTGGAACAATGTCTTTATGCAATTCAATCGGAGAGCAGACGGATCGCTCGAGTCTCTTCCTGCTACACATGTTGATACAGGAATGGGACTGGAACGTTTGGCGATGGCTTTGCAAGGAAAAACTTCCAATTATGATACTGATCTCTTTCAGGCACTCATCCAACACATGGAAAAAGTGGCGAATGTTCATTATGGAAAGCTGGAAGAGGTAGATATTGCACTAAGAGTAATTGCGGATCATGTGCGTGCAATAGCATTTTCTATTGCTGACGGACAACTACCTTCCAGCAATGGTGCGGGTTACGTGATTAGAAGAATTCTTAGGCGGGCTGTGCGTTACGGATACCAGACGCTCGGACTGAAAGAGCCGTTCCTTTGCGATTTGTCGAATGTGCTGTGTGAACAAATGGGTGATCCTTTCCATGAGTTAGTTCAGCAAAAAGCACTTGTAGAAAAAGTGATTCGTGAAGAAGAAGCAAGCTTTTTCAGAACTTTGGAGCAAGGATTGAAACGCATTGATCACATCATCGAATCGACTAAACATTCAATGAATGATATTATTGATGGAAAAGCCGTTTTTGAATTGTATGACACATACGGTTTCCCAGTTGATTTGACGTCACTCATAGCGAGAGAAAATGAGTTGAGCATTGACGAAGCCGCTTTCAACGAAGAACTTCAGAAACAAAAAGATCGTTCACGTTCCGCCACTTCAATTGAAACAGATGACTGGATCAATGTTTACGGGGAAGGTCAGACAGAATTTGTGGGTTACGATGAACTCCATGCCGATGTGAAGATCTTGCGCTATAGAAAAGTGATCCAGAAGCAAAAAGAATTCTATCAGTTAGTGTTTGATCGTACACCATTCTATGCTGAAGGCGGAGGACAGGTGGGAGACAAAGGGTTTATCGAAGCAAATGGTCAGAAAACAAAAATTTTCGATACCAAGAAAGAAAATAACCTCATTATTCACTTGTGTGAGGCGTTGCCTGCAGATCCAAAAGCAATATACAAAGCAAGCGTTAGCAAATCAAAAAGGGATGCTTCAGCGAGCAATCACTCAGCAACACATCTTCTCCACCATGCCTTGCGCACCGTGCTCGGAACACATGTGGAACAAAAAGGGTCTCTCGTAAACCCGGACTATCTGCGTTTCGACTTCTCACATTTTTCAAAAGTTACTGATGAAGAGACCTCACGGATCGAAGCTTTGGTAACCGAAGCAATTCATCGAAATATTGCACTTGATGAACGCAGAAACGTACCAATGGACACAGCACTGGAAATAGGTGCGATGGCGCTTTTCGGTGAAAAGTATGGTGATTCCGTGCGTGTGATCAAATTCGCAGATTCTGTAGAATTGTGCGGAGGAACGCATGTTGTCTCAACCGGAAAGATTGGTTTGTTCAAGATTATTTCTGAATCTGCCGTTGCTGCTGGAGTGCGAAGGATCGAAGCAATTACCTCCTCTGCAGCTGAGAATTATTTCAGAGAAAAAGCAGTTCAGCTCGATGCTGTAGCTTTGAGCTTACGCAATCCGAAAGACCTATTGAAAGCCGTCGAGGATCTCATTTCCAAGAATAATCAACTCACCAAGGAGATAGAACAACTTCAGAAAGAGAAAGCGCTGAATGTGAAGGGAGATCTGAAAAAACAAATCGTAGAAGTCAACGGCGTTCAATTCCTTGGAACGATTATAACACTTGATGGTGGATCTATTAAGGACATTCTCTTCCAATTGAAAGGTGAAGTAGATAACTTCTTCGGCGTGATCGGTGGAAACGAAGGGGATAAATGTACGATCAGTATTATTGCATCGGATTCAGTTATCGCTTCCAAAGGAATCAATGCAGGAAATCTTGTAAGAGAAGTATCCAAGCACATTCAAGGTGGCGGAGGCGGACAACCATTCTTTGCTACCGCGGGTGGTAAAAATCCTTCCGGACTTCAAGCAGCCATTGAGGAAGTCAAAGAAAAACTCTGAAATTGGAGCAAAGACGTACAGCCCTACTGATCACCTATTACTGGCCGCCAGCCGGGGGTACGGGAGGTCATCGCTGGTTACGCTTTTCACGTTATTTTAAGGAAAACGACTGGAATCTGCATGTCTACTGCCCGGAAAATGCAGCCTGGCCCGCTATGGATGCATCGCTAAACGTGGATGTTCCTGAAGATCTGACCATCCTAAGAAAAAAGATCTTTGAGCCACATAAATATCTTGGCAAAAAGAACAATCCGAATCAAGGTTCTGGAATTACACAGCAGAAAAAAGGCAGTATATTACAGCGAATTATAATTTGGGTCAGAGGTAATTTGTTCATTCCAGACGCTCGAGTTTTTTGGATCAAACCAAGTGCCCGGGTTTTAAATACTTATCTCAAGCAGCATCCGGAGATCGACACCATCATTTCCACAGGACCACCTCACAGTATGCATCTCATTGCTCGAAAGCTCAAAAAAAAGCATCCTAAAATTCAATGGATTTCTGACTTCAGAGACCCCTGGACTGAAATTGACTTTTATCAAGACCTACTTCCCGGAAAATGGGCCGATAAGCGCCACAAAAAACTAGAAAAAGTTGTATTAGCAGAAGCTGATAAAGTTGTTACCATTAGTGAAACGGGAGCTGCCGATCTTCAGCGCATTGGAAACCGAAAAGTAGAGGTCATTACCAATGGATTCATTTTTCCTGAGTTCGATGCGAGGAAGGTTAATCTAGATGAAAACTTCACCATTGCACATTTCGGTTCCATGCCGTTTGCGCGCAATCCTCAGGTTCTTTGGGATACATTGAAAGAATTACTCGCAGAAACGCCAGAATTGAGTCAGTCACTTCAAATAAAATTGGTTGGTCCGGTAGATTTTCATGTACTTGAAAACATTGAAAAGGCAGGACTAATACAATTTCTGGTTCAACTTCCATCTGTTTCGCATCAGGAAAGTCTTGAAATGCAGCGAAAAACGCAACTTTTATTGTTGGTTGCCAACCGGACAGGAAATGTAAAAGGAATCCTCACCGGAAAATTCTTTGAATACCTTGGTGCGAAACGCCCAATCCTTGCTATTGGAGAAGCCGAGAGTGATCTTGAGTCAGCCATGAAAAATACGGATGCTGGACTTTTCGCAGGATATGATGATCTAGAGAAAGTCAAGGAGTATCTCCGAACGTGTTTCCATTCCTATCAGAGAGGTCAGCTTTTCCATGAAGCAACACATTTGGATAATTACTCATCCGCCGCATTGGCGAAGAAATTTATTCAGTTAATGGAGCGTTAATCCACGTCCCCACAAAATTCCATGAAGTTGTTCTGATGAATTATCTTGGTGAATGCGTCTGGATATAAATTCAGAAAAGCGCGACTAATCTTTGTTTTAGGGTCAAATTTCCACTTCATCTCATACGCACTGAGCTGTTTTTTAGTCCATTCCAGATAATCGACTTCTGCCTGATTGTAATTTCGCCAGAAAAAACTTTTACACTCTCTACCGAGAAATGCATTCATTTTCATTCGGTCGCTGATCAAAAAGTTTTCCCACAATACTCCAACATCGTTTCGAAGAGGAAGTAAATCAAAATCCTCAATGACCGCATTTCGAATACCATTATCCCAAAAATAGATCTTCGACATTTTGGAAACTTCCTTCCGAGGATTATTACTGTACGCCCATAAGCGAAAGATCACAAAAGATTTCTCAAGCAAATCAATGTAATTTTCGATTGTTTCTGATTTCACCTTGAGTGTCGTGGCTAATTCATGCACAGAAACCTCACTACCTATCTGATACGCCAATAACTGCAATAACTTATTTAGTAGATCTGGTTTTCGGATGTCTTTCCACGCCAATACATCTTTGTATAAATACTGATTCGCTAGATTCTTCAAATTTGTTTCTGCTTGTTCTCTGTAAATGGTCACTTCGGGATACGTCCCATAGATCAAATGGAATGGCAAATCCTCCGCAACTTTAAATGAAGATGACTCGGTATAGATTTCTTTGAGCGCAAAAGGATAAAGATGAAATAAAATATGTCGACCTGTTAATGGCTCAAAGATCCTGTCAGAGATTTCTAAGGCAGATGAACCTGTAGCAATAAATTGAATATGTGTAAAGGTATCATGCAGAAGTTTGAGAACAAATCCCGGATTCTCGATACGCTGTACCTCATCGATTACAACAATCCTGTGTGTCCCGACAATTGCTTTTAAGCCAGGAATACTTGTGTCTGCAAAAAGATCTCGAACGCGTTGTTCATCCGCATTCAAAAACAATACATCAGGTTGGTCTTGTAGAATTTCCCATAAGAATGTGGTCTTCCCTACCTGGCGTGCACCGGTAAGAATGAGCGTTTTTCGTTTGAACATCCACTTTTCAAACGACTGATAAATGATCCTATCTCGCATTCCCACGAATCAAATGTACTAATTTTTCCATCGTAATGGAAATTTTAATACTTATTTTTCCATTATACTGGAAATATTCATGGTTTTTAAGACAATGAATCCCATGTTCCGTGCAGACTAGTGTAAGAAAATGCTCCGCCAACAAAGGAATATCGCTTTTTCTATCGTTTAAAGAAGGGACATGAATCAGAATAACAGCCAATCGGTGATATAGATCTTCTCGGAAGCGGCCTTCTTCGATTTCTTTTCGCAAATCCTTGTTCGTTGCGGCCAAAACCCGACAATCTACCTTGATATCTTTTTCACCACCCACACGCTGGATCACATTCTCCTGCAAAGCACGCAATACTTTTGCCTGAGCACTTGCTGACATATCCCCAATCTCATCCAAAAAAAGCGTGCCGCCAGATGCCAACTCAAACTTTCCTTTCTTATCCTTTACAGCTGATGTGAACGCTCCTTTTTCATGCCCGAACAATTCACTTTCAATCAATTCCGATGGAATAGCCGCACAGTTGACCTCAATAAAAGGCATTTTATTCCGATTGGACTGATCATGTAAAGAACGAGCGACCAGCTCCTTTCCTGTACCATTCCCACCCGTGATCAATACACGCGCATCAGACGGCGCAACTTTTTCAATCATTTCTTTAATCTGCTCAATTTCTTTTGACTCTCCTATGATTGAGCTACCTTTAATTCGTTTTACGGTCGTTTTCAATTGTTTAGTCTCCTCAACAAGTACTGTCCGGTCTTTAGCATTTCGTAGCGTGACCAATATCCGATTGAGATCGAGAGGTTTCTCAATAAAATCAAAAGCGCCTGATTTTATTGCCTGAACAGCTGTATCGATATTTCCATGTCCACTGATCATAATCACAGGGGCATCCACTTTTGCAGAATTCAAAGCGGCCAAGACCTCCATACCATCCATTTGAGGCATTTTTATATCGCAAAAGATTACATCATAGAGCTTATTCGTTGCTTTCTCAACACCTTCCTTACCCTGTTCTGCTTCATCTACTTCAAACCCTTCAAATTCAAGAATCTCTCTCAATGCCCGACGAATTGCTCGCTCATCATCAATTATCAGTATTCTGGCCATATTTTTTTTGTACTTTGGGTAAAGATAACCAACCTGAATTAATTGATTCCTGTCGGCAAAGACATTATGCTTTTGTTAACAAAACTCAGCGCAAAAAATAGAAAATCATACGGATCCACAACTTTTAAAAAGAGTAGTTTTATTTCGTAATTTCTAAAGAATGTTGGAAATAAAGGGAATATCGAAGTCATTTAACCGAAATGTCGCCTTGGAAGACATCTCGTTTCAGGTTTCCGAAGGAGAAATCCTTGGTCTACTGGGTCCGAATGGTGCAGGAAAAACGACTCTAATTCGTGCCATCAACCGCATTATCGAACCCGATAGGGGAACGATTCGTCTCAATGGTGAGCTGTTATCTGAGCGTCATCTGAATTCAATGGGGTATCTTCCAGAAGAACGTGGCCTTTACAAAACGATGACGGTGTATCAACATGCAGCTCTGTTAGGCCGTCTTCGAGGCATGACTAAAACTCAAGTGGACGAAAAAATAAATTTTTGGCTTGAAAAATTTGAAATTATAGAATGGAGAAATAAACGAATCGAAGAACTCTCAAAAGGCATGGCGCAAAAGGTTCAGTTTATCTGTACTGTATTGCACGATCCGAACCTACTTATCATGGATGAACCATTGAGTGGGTTTGATCCTGTCAACGTTGAGCTCATCATTCATGAATTAAAAGAACTTCGGAATCAAGGAAAAACCATTCTGCTTTCAACACATAACATGAAAAGTGTAGAAGAAATCTGCGATCGGGCTGTACTTATTCATCGATCTAAAAAGATCCTTGAAGGTCGTGTATCCGAGATCCAATATGCTCATAAAAAAGGAGTGTACGGTGTACGATTTAAAGGAAATATGATTGCTTTTGTAAACGCCTTATGGACCGGATTTGAACTTGTAGAAAAAGAAATTTTGAGTGATGACCGTTTTGAAGTGCGCTTGCTCATGCGTGGTGACAACACATTTGACGATCTGCTTAAAGTTCTTATTGGTCACGTGACCATTGAAGCTGCTTGGGAAGTATTACCATCTATGCAGGATATTTTCGTTGAACTTGTTACAGATAGAAAGGAGGCAATGAATGACTAAGATCTGGCTACTCGCAAGACGAGAATTAATCGAACGAATTGGATCAGGTGGATTTCTTTTCTTAAGTATCGCTGGGCCGATATTAATTCTTTTGTTCGGCTATCTATTATTTACTTACGGAGGCGAGGGAAAGCAACACTGGAACGTTCTCATCGCAGACCCTACAGGCATTATGGACAATAAAATTCTCGCCAAAGAGGATATGCGTATTTCATATTCATTTGCAGATGGCTATATCGAGATGGAAGAGTTCCGCGATGCGAAACAATTCCAAAATTTTGATGCATTGGTTGAAATCAATGAAAAAGTGCTTTCGAATAAAACCGCTTTTGTGTTTTTCAGATCAAAGCCATCTGTTCGAATGCAAACCTCCCTTCAATTTCAGGTTGAGCGACGAATCGAAGAAGTAATGATCAAGCGTTTTACAAAACTCTCCGTGCGAGAATTCAGAAAAATAAAACAGCCCTTGAACGTAGCCTTCAGGGATGTAAATGATCCCTTTGACGAAGCATCAGATATGCGTGGCTGGGCAGGATTTTTCTTCGGACTTGTCATTTTCATCTTCATCTTACTATTTGGGATGACCATTCTCCGCAGTATATCGTCCGAAAAAAGCAACCGGATCGTTGAAGTGCTTCTTTCAACGGTAAATCCCCGTGAATTGCTGGCAGCTAAAATTATAGGCATCGGACTATCTGCGTTCATTCAATTCGCTATTTGGATAGGCATAACAGGATTGGGTCTTTATTTCATGCGGGCATTTGTGGTACCAGACATGTTCGATCCTTCTAATAGTCTTCTTCTGAGAGAATCTGGCAGCCTCGTTGAATACAATGAATATATTGACCTTGTTTTCAATCGTCTACAACCGGAAATCATTTTACCATTCTTCCTGCTTTTCTTCGTAGGTGGATATCTTTTCTACGGCGCTTTATTCGCAGCTGTGGGCGCATCGACGGGATCAGAAAATGACGGACAGCAATTTGTAATTCCCATTATTTTATTTTTGAGCTCATCTGTAGTCGCAGCCTATTTCTGTCTTTCGAATCCAGAAAGTCAACTGTCAACCTGGGCGCATTACCTTCCCTTTACCTCTCCCGCCTCTGTAATGGTAAGATTGTTTCAAGGCTACGCTCCCGGAGAAGGATACAAAATTTGGGTCTCCCTTTTAATTCTTTATTGCTCTGCCATGCTTGCACTTCTCCTTGCTGCAAGAATTTACAAAAATGGGATTCTTCAATTCGGACACCGCCTCAAATTTTCACACATTACGAAATGGTTCTCCCGTTCTTAAAATGGTCAAGGCAATCATAGATCTCGGTACGAATACATTCAACCTTCTTATAGCCGAAGTATACGACTCGAAATTTCGCATTCTACATTCTTCCAAAATAGGTGTAGCCTTGGGAATGGGCGGGATCTTAAAGAAGCAAATTTCCGATGATGCCTTCATGAGAGGGTACAATGCTTTAGCGGAATTCAAAGCTATTTGCAATGAATTTGATGTTCAAGAACTGCGAGCGCTGGGTACATCTGCTTTGAGAGATGCTAAGAATACGCCTCAATTCACTCAAAAAGTCAAGAACGAGCTTGATTTGAATATTGAAGTAATTGACGGTATAAAAGAAGCTGAATTAATTTACTCCGGAGTTAAGCTTACCTTTTCCTTTGATCGTCCAGCCATGATCATGGACATAGGAGGCGGAAGTACTGAGTTTATATATGCAAATAAGAATGGAATTGAGTATTTGACGAGTTTAAACATTGGCGTTTCCCGCTTGTATCAAGAGATACATACGTCAGATCCACTTACAAAGGAAGACATTAAGCAAATAGAATTCTGGTTGCAAGAACGCGCCGGTGATTTTTTCACAAACCGTGAGGCAGAACTATTGATTGGTGCCTCCGGAACCTTTGAGACATTCTATGAGCTGATATTCGATACCATTTTTGATCCGACACAGGAAAATATAGCATTGTCGCGTGATCAGCTTGAAGATTGTCTCGAAAAGATTATCAGCTCAACACAAAAACAGAGGGATTTGAACGATCGAATTATCCCAATCAGAAAAAAAATGGCACCCATATCTGCCGTAAAAACAAGGTGGGTATTGGAACAATTAAACACAAGGGAAATTTTAATTTCCCCGTATTCACTTAAAGAGGGGGCATTGTTTTCCTTCTAACGCCACTTCCAGGAATAAATCTTACCAAAGAGAAACAAAATCAATGGTTGAATAAGAAGTATCGTGACAATACTGTCCCAACCAAAGCTTGGTGGTGTGGTATCCAGGAATATTGCATCTGTTTGAAATGCTTGCCAATTGTTCGTTACAATGAGGGCAGAAAAAATATTATTTGCCGCATGGTATCCCATACTTAATTCCAGCCCATTGTCCTTCCAGGCCATGACTCCAAGAAAAATACCAGTTAAAATGTAATAACTCATTGCAATCCAGCCTAAAGCCTTTATTTCCGGATTTGAACCATGCACCAAGCCAAAAAGAATACCTGACATGAGCACTGCTTGCCACGGGCTTCGAGTCAATCTATTCAATCCTCTTGGTAGATAATTCCTGAAAATTAGCTCCTCACATGTCGTCTGGATTGGGATAATGAAAATACAGAGTAAGAGTAAAACGAGAAAAGTAGACGCATTAAAATTCCAACGCAAGTTATCTGAAGAAAAATAGGTGATACCTAAAAAAAATGCAAGTATCCCGAACCAAATCCCGAACGAAGTAAAGAACCTACGAACGTCAAAAGTCGTATCAGAAGTAAATATGCTTAAAACCGACCACTTGTGTATTTTGGGCAGTGCAATAATTAGGATTATAAATGTTAGAATAAATGGACACAATAGAAAAAAAAGCAAGCTATTCTCCCCCATGAAATTGGCCATTCCATGCAAGTTACCGGATTCAATCAATGAAAGAATTTGCGGGTTACCGGACGCATAAATCATCAATGGCAGCTGTCCTAAAATCCCATATGCTAAAAGAACAAGGACGAAGGTAAGCAAATAGGAAGACCATCGTTGATCTCCCCCGGGTTCCTCGAGAAATCCGGAACGGGAGGTGTTATCCATTGAACATATCTTTCATTCTGCTGAAAAAATTCTTGTCCTTTTTATCCGGATTAGGCTTGAAATTTTCGCTTTCTTTTAACTTTTCTAAAAGCTCTCTTTCTTCCTTTGATATTTTTTGGGGTGTCCAAACATTAATATGTACAAACAAATCACCCTGCCCATATCTTTGAACATTCGGCAAACCCTTCCCCTTTAAACGAAGAACCTTCCCACTTTGTGTACCGGGATCAATTTTAATTTTGACTTTACCTGTTACGGTCGGCACCTCAATTGATTCTCCTAAAACAGCATCTACAAAATTCACAAAAGCCTCATAATGTAAATTCTCACCGTCTCTTTTCAATTCAGGATGTTCTTCCTCCTCGATCTGAATAATCAAATCTCCCGGAATTCCATTGAACGGACCTGCATTTCCTTTGCCGCTCATGCTCAGTTGCATTCCATCTTCAACACCCGCCGGAATATCAATCTCTATTACTTCTTCTTGACGTTTAAGACCATTGGCATCTGCATCTGCGGGTTTTGAATCAATCATTTTACCGGCTCCCTGACAACTGTGACAGGTCGTTTGAGTCTGCATTGCTCCAATGAAGGTTTGTTGAACCCTAGTAATTCTACCAGTGCCATTACACGTCTGACAGTTTTTAAATGTGACGCCCGTGGCATTGACCATTTTATTGACCTTGATCTTCTTTTTAACACCTTCGGCAACCTCTTCAAGATTGAGCTTGATCCTCACTCGAAGATTTGTTCCTCTCGCTGCTCTGGCACCTCCTCTGCTTCCTCCAAAAGAACCTCCACCAAAAGCGCTTCCGAAAATATCACCGAACTGGGAAAAGATATCATCCATGTTCATACCTCCTCCAAAACCGCCCTGTCCCATCCCTGCGTGACCAAATCGGTCATACTGCGCACGCTTGTCTGAATTACTTAAAACCTCATAGGCCTCAGCTGCCTCTTTGAATTTTTCTTCCGCTGTAGCATCGTCAGGATTTTTGTCCGGATGGTACTTCAATGCAAGTTTTCGGTAAGCTTTTTTTATCTCTCCGTCATCCGCATTTTTGGAGACACCCAAAACCTCATAATAATCTCTCTTCTGACTCATCTGTTCCTTTTGATTGAATTATTGTCCCACCACCACTTTTGCAAAGCGAATTACCTTGTCGTTCAAATAGTATCCTTTTTCCACATCATCGATTACCTTGCCCTTCTCCTCGTCAGTAGGCGCGGGAACATTTGCTATTGCCTCATGCAATTCTGAATCAAACGCCTCTCCTTTCGAATTCATGACCTGTAAGCCTTTGTTTTCCAAAACTCTTTTAAGTTGCTGATAGATAAGCTGAAACCCTTCTTTAATCGTCTGAATATCCTCCGCATTTTCATTATTCTGAATAGCACGTTCGAAGTTATCTACCACAGAAAGTAAATCTTTGATCACATCAGAGCTTGCACTGTTTATGAGATCAATTCTCTCTTTATTAGTTCTTTTTCTGAAATTATCAAACTCAGCATACAGCCTGATAAACCGATCATTTAGTTCAGCAAATTTCTCTTCACATGTTGGCTCAGAAGTCGGCGGTTCGCCGGATGAAACACCTTCAACCGTTTCTTCTGACTTTTCTTCATTTATCGTAGTATCTTTCAAATCCTCAGCACCCGTCTCTGCCTGATCTTTGTCCTCTGTCATAGTTCTGATTTTTTTGCGCTTTGAGACAAAGATACTGCCAACTTGAAAAATAAGACAGTATGTCAGAAATTTGAACAAACGAAGGACAATCATGACATTTTGGACCTGTCGAAAATATAGATTTGCTGCTCTCCTCGGTTAGCATTAACTTTGCGCTCATTTTTTACTATTGAAAGAACTACGTCCTTTTCATGTTTTATTGTTTGTTTTGGGTACGCTAATACTGCTACTCCCAGCTGTATATTTTATACCCAAGGACGGACTGAAACTCTTTGGAATGCCCATTAGATTTTTACCAAAAGAAAATCTATGGACACCATTCAAACAAGAGAAAAAAGATATTTCAAAAATAGTTGCCAAGGTAGATACCTCATCTATTGAACAAAAACCCGGTTTGAAGCACACCAATAAGGACGGAGAAATGGGCGCGCCGACGGGAGGTAATCTTTCAGAAGAAAGTGAAACCGAAATCCAACTAAATGAAGCTGGACGGGCAAGCCTGTTTAAATTTTTTGAGCTTTTAGAATCCGCAGCAGACAGCAGAAAAAAAATTCATATTCTTCATTATGGGGATTCGCAAATTGAGGGCGATCGGATGACAGCGTATATACGACAACGTATTCAAAATCAATTTGGAGGAAATGGACCAGGACTGATACCGGCAACCAATGTGTACAATACTATTACCTTTCAGCAAAGCTACTCCTCAAATTTTAAACGTTACACCTGTTTTGGAGGTTCAAAATTGAAAAACCGAAAATATGGTGCCCTCGGTACGGCTGCACGTTTTACGCCTGAAATGGACAGCGCAGCGATGTACTCAAAGACAAGCACGGAAGAGGCGTGGATCGAAATTTCTCCAGGAAAATCAGCTTATTCAAGGGCCAAAGAATACAACAATGTGAAGATGTATTACAATTCCTGTTTCCGACCGTGTGGATTGAAAGTGTACCAAAACGGGAAATTAATTCACGAAGATAGTCTGGTCGATGATGGAAAACCTCATGCTGTTGAGCTCTCTTTCGAATCCACTCCGGGAAAATTAAAATATGTTTTCAACTCAACCGTAAGCCCGACCATCATGGGATTTTCATTAGAGGGAAATTACGGAATACAGGTCAGTAACATAGGAATGCGAGGTTCAAGTGGAACAATCTTTGGTTCGATGGATCAAAATTTACTTGGAAGAATGTACAGTGAATTAAACACGCAACTTATCATACTTCAATTTGGAGGAAACTCAGTTCCTGCGTTTAAAGACAGTAGCTCTGTGCGTTATTACGTGAAGTACATAAAAGGACAAATAAATACACTGAAAAAGCTCCGACCATCAGCTGCCATCTTGTTTATTGGTCCTAGTGACATGTCCAGACTAGACAATGGGGTTTTTCAAACTTATCCGCTTCTTCCCTATTGTGTCTCTCTACTCAAAAAAACTGTCATGGAGTGCGGGGCAGGTTATTGGGACCTGTTTGCGGCTATGGGAGGTGTAAATTCTATGCCTTCATGGGTAGAAAAAGGATATGCAGGAAAAGATTATGTTCACTTCAGTAACCGTGGAGCCAGTATTGCTTCAGAGCTATTTTATGAGGCTTTCGGCGCTGAGTATGCCCGTTGGAAAAAAGGAATAAACCCGAGTAACTCCAAACCATGAAAATGATTTTTCCTATGTTCATGGTCATGACCCTCGCCTTCGGTCAAAAGGACACAACATATCCTACACTTACCAACTACATTCATCCTTCTAACTTTTTAATCGACACCACTGAAACTAAAAATTATCCATTTATAGACCTTTCAAAAAATCGTTTTCAATTCTTTTCCGACGATTCACCCAATTGGAAATACTTTTTCCGGGAATTTGACGGCATGACCTCAAATAAAGACCGCAAATTAAATTTCTACCATCTGGGAGGTTCACATCTGCAAGCTGACATCTACACACATGTCGTAAGGACTTACCTTCAAGGATATTGGGAAGAGTTGTGCGGAGAACGCGGACATGTTTTTCCGTTTTCACTCGCAGGAACAAACAACCCTTCGAATTACAAATTCAAATCTTCTAATGCGTGGAAAGGATACCGCAGCGTTACGAACAGACCTGACGGCATTGAATATGGGTTGAGTGGAATAGTTGCATCTTGCTCAGATTCAATCATTAAATTAAATTTTCATTACGACAAAACAACCGTGCGACCTGAATTCAACTCTTTTCGCATCCTACACAACAAAGGGGCTATGCCATATGATATTTTTTTGTTGAATTCAGGAGTAGGAATTTCGGAAGTATATACGAATGAGACCTACGGATACACAGAGTTCATTCTAAAAAACGATATTGACTCGCTCGCGCTTCAATTTGAGCGAAAGGGCAAAGGCAAGGATCCGCTGATGATTTATGGAATAACTTTCATGAATAATGAACCAGGCATCTCTTATTCTTCAATTGGTGTGAACGGTGCCTCCTTATCTACCTATTTAAAAAACAAAAACTTCGAAGAGCAACTGTGTCTGTATCCTCCTGATTTTTTTGCATTTTCGGTTGGAACAAATGATGCAAATGTTCCCAACGGTCAATTTGATTCACTGTATTACAGGGACAATCTGGAGCAGATGATTTTAACAGTATATCGATGCAATCCAAATTGTGCCATTCTGCTAACAGTACCCAATGATGCATATTACAATAGAAAATATCCGAATGGAAATCTGGAAGCATTAAGAAATATGGTTTTTGAACTTGCCCGGAAATATAAGCTTGCCGTTTGGGATTTTTACGGAATAATGGGGGAATCCGGCTCTTCTAAAAGATGGCTACAAAGTGGTTTAATGCAATCGGATCTGGTGCATTTTACATACCAGGGGTATCAGTTGAAAGGAAAATTATTTTTTGATGCCTTCCTCAAGTTTCTTGATCAGATGAGGAATACCGAAAAAATGAAATAGTTTTGCAGCGAAATTTGGAAAGAATCTACGACATATTCAGTTTTGCGCCCACGGACAGGATGGTGTTCAACAGATTGGATTTCTGGCTTTTCTTCCTTGCCTTCATGATTCTGTTTTCTGCACTGCACAAAAGACAGCTGGTAAGGAGCATCTTTATTACGGTTGTAAGCTTGTTCTTATACTACAAAACATCCGGACTGTTTGTACTCTTATTGGGCGTATCGATTATCGTCAACTTCTTCCTTGGAAAATGGGTATTCAAGGCGGCTGAAGAAAAATCAAAAAAATGGATTATTGCTTTGACGGCAATTTTCAACCTTTTCTTTCTGGGATTCTTCAAATACGCATACTTTTTTACTGACTCATTTAATACGCTCTTCCAAACCAACTATGAAGCATTCAATTGGTTTGCTCAAATGGGAAATGGTTTTTTCGGGGAAGGATTCTTTGAAACAAAGATCTTGCTTCCAGCCGGTGTAAGCTTTTTTACATTTCAATCTATTTCCTATGTCGTTGACATCAACCGAAAGGAAATTCAACCCGTAAAAAACATCTTCGATTACGCTTTTTATGTCACCTATTTCCCACATGTGATTATGGGGCCTATTGTTCGGGCAAGAGATTTCATCCCTCAGATCTATCAGCCTTATTCGTTAAACAAAGATCAATTTTCAAATTCTATACTTTTGATAGTCAAAGGATTGATTAAGAAGATTGTCCTCGCTGATTATATCGCTGTTCACTTTATCGATAAGGTTGTTGACGCACCGGAGGCATATCCAGGATTTGTAAGTGTCATGGCGATGTGGGGATATTCACTTCAGATTTATGGTGATTTCTCAGGTTATACGGACATTGCCATCGGAATTTCACGTCTTATGGGGTTTGAATTATTGCCCAACTTTAATTCACCTTACAAGGCGAACAGTGTGGCTGATTTCTGGCGACGTTGGCATAAATCTCTGGGCGCCTGGTTACGTGATTACCTCTATATTCCGCTAGGAGGCAATCGCCGTGGCGGATGGGGAACGTACATCGCAACCACTGTTATCTTCGTGTTTCTATTCTTTATTCTCCGTTGGTATGAGCTGATTTGGGTTTATGCTGCCATGATGCTCATATACGTGATAGGAGTGCTCATAGTGCCATCCTTCAAAACATTTGTTCACCGCGACCTCAATCTTCTCATTACCATGGTTGTGGGAGGACTCTGGCATGGAGCCAGTCAGAATTTTGTAATCTGGGGAGCCATGAACGGTTTGGCATTGGTAATCTACAATTACTGGAGAAAAATCAGTCCCTACGAAGAAAAATCCTGGTGGATTGTGCATTTCTGGAAAATATTCATCACATTCAACTTTATCACGTTCACCAGAATCTGGTTTAGATTAGATCAACCAGGTGAACCAGGTCAAATGCTTTACCACATTTGGAATCATTTCGATTTTTCTTGGACTGTCTTTGTGAAAGTTTTGCAAACATATGCTTCCGTTTTCTGGGTAATACTCTTTGGATTCACTGTTCACTGGCTACCTGATAAGTGGAAGCTTCGTGCAGAAAAGAGATTTGCAGGATTCCCCATGGCATTACAAGCAGCAGTTGTTGCGATGGTGGTAGTTCTAATGTATCAAGCTGTCTCTGACACCTTCAAGCCATTTGTATATTTTCAATTCTAATGCTTGAATTTCTTTACATACTTGCGTCACTCTTCCTTTGGATTGGTGCTCCTTTAACTTTTTGGTTGGTTTTCAAATACTACACCAAGGAAAGTTTAACCTATCGACTTGTGTTAGGCAGTGCGCTTTCAACTATTGTATTACTGATCTTTTATTTCCTGAGATCTCTACTGCTCGCTGAAATCCTTGTGCGCGAAAACATTTTCTGAATGATCACTCGTTGATCAGTATATCATTCACCGGGAAATTCAGCATGACCGTAAACCCATCTCCAGTCGTTGTTTCAAGCTGAAATGACCCTTTGTATGCCTTGGTGCGTTCCTCTATGCTGTTTAAGCCAACTCCTTTACGAAGGGCTCTTTGATCAGCGCCTTTCCCATTGTCCGAATAGGTAAACTCCATCCTACCATTTTTAACAAGCATATTCGCCTCAATTCTTGTTGCCTCGGCATACTTCAATGAATTATTCGTCAACTCTTGAACGATCCTGTATATGTTGACGCTGAACCCCTTCTCAAGCTTCATATCTTCAGATGTGAATTCAAACTTCACGGCAGGATGCAATGCAGCCAATTTCTCATAATAAAATCCGATTGAGCTGATCACTCCGGAAATTAAAATTTCTGAAGGAAACAAGTCACGGCAAACACGTCGAAGGTCGGTGATCGAGCTCTGCACCAATTGATAAAGATTCTCGAATTCTGTTTTTTGGTCAGGATTCCTTTCTTGAGCCTGGGAAACAAGTAGGCTAACCACCGTGAGTGATCCTCCAAGCGAATCATGCAAATCTCTGGAAAATCTCAACTTTTCATTTTCCGTAGCTTCCAACGCAGCCTTCTTGATCTCATTTTTCACACGAAGCTTTTCGGCGATTGACTTTTTACGCAGGTAATAGAAGAATATCCCGGCTAAAATTGCAAGTACTACTGCCGATACAAGCAAGACAAGCTCCAGAAAATATTTATCCAGCTTAGCTTTTTGATGTTTGTTCTTCCATTCAAGAATTTGCGCATTTCTGGCCTTTGCATTGTAACGCTCCTGCATCTCAATGATCTTACTTGAATTCTCTTTAGCTAGATACTTCTCATATAATGTTACATAGGTTCTCAGATAAGACCTGCTTTTGGAAATGTTCCCTTTCATTAATTCCAGCTCACTCAGATTTAAATAGATGTTTACATCCGAAGCAGTAATATTCGGAAGATCATCTAGAGAATCAAACGCTTTTTGATAAAAGAATTCGGATTTTTCCAAATTACCTTTGAGCATATAGCTGGTGCCCAAACTCATGGTTACATCAAAAAATTGCTCTGCATTAAGAATACTGGTATAGTTAGAATAAACCTCATTCAACACCGAAAGAGATCGTTCTTGTAAATTCAATTTTGAATAGCAATTTCCAAGATTAATAAGATAAATTACACGTGAATTCTTATTCTTCAATGGGCAATTTTGGAGAGCTTTTTTAAAAAAATACAACGCTTTCCAATGGCTTTTACTTTTGTCCGAAAAAGTAAAGTGATATGTCCCAAGACCGTTGTAAAAACTGGAAATTAAATTGAAATTATTCGTTTTTTTGGCATAATACAATCCATTAATCAACGAATTGTATTGGTATTGTTTATTCCCTAATTTACCATGGCCAAAAGCATTATATTGATAGGCCTTTGTCATTTGTATGGCAGAACTGTTTGGGGAATGAAGAACATCATTTGTCAACATTACGCAACTGTCAACTTGGCCTTTAATCAGAAATGAAGCTGCTTTAAGTACTTTCAGATCAAGCAGCGTTTGAACATCTTTATTTACAGCTAATCTATCTTCAATAATTCGATCGGCTTTGTCCAGATTGCGTTTTCTCACATAAATTCTGGCCTGATGATAGGCGAGCCTACTCTTATCTTGTTCAATTTGATGAACTAATTCGCAGTTCTTCAGATCTTTAATCAATACTTCATAATCCGAAGTATTCGACTCGGCAAGTTCATTCATTTTTTGCTCTATCGAAAAACACGCAGTCTGGCTGTATAATTGAAATGAACAAAAAAGAAATGCCACTAACTGTGGCATAAGATAACGAATAGCTGATTGCAACATTATGTTATAATTGTTTCCTTCACAATATGTTTTGGCGATGGCGTCTTAGAAGTACCTGTAATCTCGCATTCAATGAAAGAATAGGAACCGGATGGCAATCCTAAAGTTTTAAGATCGACTGAAAAAGTAGATGCTGTGCCGGCGGCACTATTGATCTTCAAATAGATACCTTTAGCCGTACCTATAGTTGACGCAGAGGAAGATATCAGGGAAAAAGTTCCTCTTAACGATGTGAAATTGAGTGTTACCTTTTTGTTGACGGTATCCGTTGTGATCTTTGAATCCAGAAAATTAAAATCTGCCATAAAGTGTTGTTTAATGATTTGATACAACCCCTTACGGACAGAATTTCAAAAGGTTATGCCTGATCGATTTTTTTTACCATTGTAAGGATTGTAGCCAAAGCAACGGTCTCACCGGTTTCGTCGTATACATCCACCAAAAACTTAACGATTCCTTTTGCAATATCGTCTTCTGAACGTTTTTCCTGATCGATCTTTTCCTTTACAGTAAAGCGCACACCGATTGTCGCTCCGGGATAGACTGGTTTCACAAAACGCGCTTCATCGATTCCGTAATTCAACAATACCGGACCTTTTTTCGGATCAACGAACAGACCAGCGGCTTTTGACAAAATGAAATAGCCATGGGCTACACGCTGCTCAAAAATGGTTCCTTCCAGCGAAGTAGCATCCATGTGGGCGTAGAAATTATCTCCTGATACATTCGCAAAATTCACGATATCGGCATCCGTCACCGTGTGCTTGTGGGTAAATACTGTTTCACCGATGACAAGCTCCTCAAAATGTTTACGGAAAACATGGGGATTTGCTTCAGGCATCTCGGCACCAACCTGAAATTGCTGCGTAATTTCCGTTATCGTTGTTGGATGACCTTGTATCGCAGTTCGCTGTAGATAATGCAATACGCCACGTTTTCCACCCATTTCTTCTCCTCCTCCTGCACGGCCCGGACCACCATGTGTAAGTAAAGGCATCGGCGAACCATGGCCTGTACTCTCTTTCGCGCACTCTTTATTCAAGACCAGAATACGACCGTGCATGCTCGCCGCATTGACCACATATTCCCGGGCTTCTTTATTGCACGGGGTAACAATGGATGACACAAGCGAACCTTTCCCCATCCGTGCCAATTCGATGGCCTCGTCCAGGTTTTTGTAGGGCATTAGCGTTGCTACAGGACCAAAGGCCTCAATGTCATGTACATCGGTCTTATTAAATGGATCGTTGTTACGGAATAAGATTGGTGAGAAAAAGGCTCCGGTTTCTTTGTCTGCTCCTAAAACATCAAAATGATCCAGATCACCGAAAACAATATCTTGAGATTTAGACAATTGTTCTACACTTTCTCGCACACTGGCTACCTGACCTTTGGTTGCCAATGCCCCCATACGTACGCCCTCGACACTTGGATCACCTACAACGGTCGATGCTAGCCGCTCAGCAATCGCCTTTTCTACCTCATCGATGTAATTCACAGGCACCATCATCCTACGCACAGCCGTACACTTCTGGCCCGCTTTTACTGTGATCTCGCGCACCGCCTCTTTCACAAATAAATTGAATTCCTCTGTTCCTGGTACGGCCTTTTCACCCAGAACCATTGCATTGAGTGAATCCGCCTCTAGGTTGAACGCTATGTTGTGTTCTGCAATTCTCGGATTTGACTTCAGAATCAATCCTGTTGACGCGCTGCCCGTAAAGGTAACCGTATCCTCAGAAGTCACGTGATCAATAATTCCTCTACCTGCTCCACATACAAGCTGTAATGAACCTTCAGGAAGAATTCCTGATGAAATAATATCTCGAACCACTGTTTCCGTCAAATAGCATGTGGCTCCGGATGGTTTAACAATTGCCGGTACGCCCGCCAACAAATTGACTGCAATTTTCTCAAGCATTCCCCACACCGGAAAATTAAAAGCATTGATGTGGACCGCCACACCTCTTTTCGGAACCATAATGTGGTGTCCTATGAACGTACCGTTTTTTGAAAGCGGCGCAGCATTGCCATCCACGTAATACGGCAGATCGGGAAATTGTCTGCGTAAAGATGCATTGGCGAACAGGTTTCCGATACCTCCTTCAATATCGATCCAGGAATCCACACGGGTGGCACCCGTCCAGGAACTCACTTGATAGTATTTTTCCTTGTTGCCAAGTAGATGCAACGCAAGCGCTTTCAACATTCTACCGCGTTCCTGAAAGGTCATTTTGCGAAGAGCCATACCTCCAGTACGCTTACCATACTCCAGCATCGCTGCATAATCGAGTCCTTTGCTGGATATTTCACCGATCTTCTCGCCGTTGATCGCATTATACAAATTTGTTTCGACTCCTTCTCCGTCAAACCATGAACCTAGGGCATAACTCTGATAACGTTGCATCTGTTTTGTTTTGTGAGGCTAAAAATAATGAAAGACTTTTATTGGAATCACTTAATATGGTTGAATTATATATCCTGATCAATTCACAGTAATCTAATTATCATTTATCACCATTGGACGTATTTCCTCAAGTTAGTTTTGAGCAAAAATTTTCAATGAAAACAATCATCTTCACTTTACTCCTCCCTTCGGTCTTGCTCACCTCTTGTCAAGAGCCAACAGATAACAAAAAAGAACCCCAATATCGACAATGGAAAAAGCAACGATCAAAAAGAGCAGATCAGAAAAAAGGACTTTATCTGAATATTTCGGATGCTACGAATGACAATTACGATTATCGCAGCATTCTCTATACCGGAAAGTTTATGCAATTAGGGCTCATGAGCTTAGAACGCGGTGAAGATACAGGATGGGATTCCCACAGACGCAGTGACCAGCTCATTCGCGTTGAATCCGGCAATGGCTTGTGTTTAATGAATGACGAAGAGTACAAATTGTCAGAAAACGATGCATTGTTCATTCCTGCCGGAGCCGAATTCAACATTCTCAATGAAAATGACAGCATACAATTCAAATTCTATGTCGTTTATGCGCAACCGGTATTTAAAGACGGAATCAGCAGGTCAACCAAAGAGGAAGCTGGAAAAAAGAAGGAAAAATACGACGGACGACCAACGGAGTAATTTCAGGCAAATTGAAATTCATCCTCGTGGGCAGCAATGTAATCAAGAGTATCCAATACTTCCTGAAGATCGAAAGAAGTTACCAGTTTCATTCTATACTCCTTGAAATGGGAGATACCTTTAAAGTAATTTGTGTAGTGTCTTTTCATTTCTGCAATGCCAAGGTGTTCGCCTTTCCACTTGACGGACATGAGTAAGTGATCTCGAGCCACTTCTACACGATCCTTTATGGTAGGGGAAGACAAATGTGTACCGGTGTTCATGAAATGTTTCACCTCATTGAAAAACCAAGGGTACCCGATGCTTGCGCGACCGATCATGATACCATCCACGCCATAACGGTTCTTGTATTCGACAGCTTTTTCAGGAGAATCGATGTCGCCGTTCCCGAATACCGGAATCTTCATGCGCGGATTATTTTTCACCTCGCCTATGAGCGTCCAATCGGCTTCGCCTTTGTATAATTGTACGCGTGTTCGACCATGAATGGAAATAGCTTCGATGCCGACATCCTGAAGAGCCTCTGCCGTTGAAACCACAAATTTGGAATTCTCATCCCACCCAAGACGCGTTTTGACGGTCACCGGAAGATTGGTGATCGTCACGATCTCTTCTGTCATTTTGATGAGTTTGGGAATGTTTTGCAGCATGCCGGCACCGGCACCTTTGCAGGTTACTTTCTTCACCGGACAACCAAAATTGATGTCGATCAGGTCAGGGTTCGTACGCTCAATGATCTTTGCTGCTTCCTTCATGCTTTCAATCTCTCCACCGAAGATCTGAATTCCCACCGGGCGTTCGTATTCGTAAATATCCAGTTTCTGAACACTTTTCGCCGCATCGCGAATCAATCCTTCCGACGAAATGAATTCGGTGTACATCAGATCAGCTCCATGCTTCTTGCAAAGTGCGCGGAACGGCGGATCACTCACATCCTCCATCGGGGCAAGGAGCAAGGGAAATTCACCCAATTCTATGTTACGGATCTTTACCACGGGGCAAAGGTAGGGAAATGAGGTGAAAAGCAACTGTATTTCTCTTCTCCTTTTGTGGGGGAAAAGGAGCAAAATTTCAGAGTGAGGCCACTCGAACTCCCCTTCTCACTTTTACAAGGAACCTGCCTTCAGATAATCAAAGAACAAGGAATAAGAGCAAGGAGAGTTAAATTAGATAATTTTTCCGAACTCACTCTCACTCTCAATCTGACCTTAAGTCTGGTTCTGTGCAAAAGTGGTTGCCCTATTTCTTTAAACCATCAAATTTAACGGCACGATTGGCGAAGTGATGAAAGGAAAATGATTTAAGACCCCTAGAGCAAATAATCCTCTATTGTTTGAGGAGAAATCACATGAAATGTATGCTTTTCATAAGTTCTTGAGAAGGTCTTCGCACTTTTGTATTTAGATTCCATTTGATTTCGAAGGCGTGAAATAGCATATTTCCTTTAATTACTACTGAATGAGCATGGTCATCAGATTTCGTATTATTTTGGATTCAATCCAAAAATAAAACGTTTTTTTTTAGGATTAATCCGAAAATACACCGATTTTTAGGTATTGGCGCGTCTTATCAATGTGTTGCTATTTCTTCACATACTGCGTCAGGATCACGATCCCCTGGCCATTGATCTTTCCTTCGATGTGTTCCGGATTGTCATGCACCAAACGAATATTTCGAACGGATGTGCCTCTTTTAGCCGTAAATCCTGCACCTTTAACATCCAAGTCTTTGATAAGAACAACCGTGTCTCCATTTTCTAAAACAACGCCATTGCTATCCAGATGCACAAGCGCTTCTTCTTTTTCACGGTCTTCGCCAGTGGCTTTGGCCCAATTGAGCGTATCATCTTCCAGATACAGCATATCCAAAAGATCTTGAGCCCAGTCATTTTCTTTAAGTCGATGCAACATGCGCCATGCCAACACCTTTACCGAAGGAACTTCACTCCACATGCTTTCACTCAAACAACGCCAATGATTCGCCTGCAAAGCTTCAGAGGTTGACACCTGACCATTACATGTTGAGCAAAGCATTACATGATGTTCCGAATTGGTACTATTTCCCGGCTCAACAAGAAAGGGCGCAAGCTCGGTTGGTGAAGAGCACATTTCACAAACGCCTCCACTTCTACTCACCAATTTTTGTTTCATGTTACTTTTTGATGTATTTGTCGAGTGCGATATGCAATCCTAATCCGCGAAGTTCCTGACCTTGAGCAACGATCATTCCATCGCCATCCACCAAAAAACCAGATGGGATCGAATTAACCGAATAGGCTTTGGAGGCTACCCCATCTTTATCCCAACCGTGATTCTTCCATGTTAGAAAATCATCAGCGATGGCCTTTTTCCAGGGAGCTTCCTCACGATCAAGGGAAACACTGAAGACTTCAAATCCTTTTGCATTGGTAAATTTGGCTGCCTTGTATTTCTTGTACGCTTCAACCACATTCGGATTCTCTCTTCTGCATGGTCCGCACCAGGAAGCCCAGAAATCAACCAGAACCATTTTACCTTTGAGCTTAGAAAGCTTGATCTTCTTACCTGAAGGCGAAACTAGTTCAATCTCGGGAGCTTTTTTTGTTTCTACAGGAGCATTTGAGTTTAATTCCGACTTTCTAAATGAGGAAAATAGGGGAACAAAGAGCAAAGATATTTGATAATTAAACTTTAAAACATTCACTTAGAACTATTGACTATTCCCAAACTGATGATGTATTACTTAATGTAACGCCTATTTTCCATGCTCTATGTTCATCTCAATAATCCGCCTCTACCTGACTACTAACCACGAATTAACTACTAGCCCACCCTTCTAATATCAGCACCGAGGTTGTTTAGTCGAATCTCAATATCCTGGTAGCCGCGATCGATCTGTTCGATGTTGTGGATCACGCTTTTTCCTTTCGCTGAAAGGGCAGCAATAAGCAAGGAAACCCCCGCACGAATATCTGGTGAGGTCATCTGAATTCCCTTAAGTGAATGCTGTTTGTTCAACCCGATCACCGTTGCTCTGTGCGGATCACACAAAATGATCTGCGCGCCCATATCAATCAGCTTATCAACGAAGAACAAGCGCGATTCGAACATCTTCTGGTGAATCAACACCGAACCTTTCGCCTGAGTAGCAACGACCAGCACAATAGACAACAGATCCGGAGTAAAGCCCGGCCAGGGAGCATCAGCAATGGTTAAAATTGAGCCATCAATGAAGGTATCAATCTCGTAATGATCCTGTGCTGGAATGAAAATATCATCACCTCTTCGTTCTAGCTTTATTCCAAGGCGACGGAATACATTGGGTATGATACCCAGATTATCCCAACTCACATCTTTTATAGTGATCTCAGAACCCGTCATTGCTGCCAATCCAATAAAACTCCCGATTTCAATCATATCCGGGAGCAGACGATGGTAACAACCATTCATTTCCTTCACCCCTTCGATGTGAAGCATATTTGACCCAATCCCTTCTATCTTCGCACCCATGGAGTTGAGCATCTTACACAACTGTTGCAAATAAGGCTCGCAAGCCGCATTGTAGATCGTAGTTTTACCTTCTGCCATTACAGCCGCCATGACAACATTGGCTGTTCCGGTAACAGAAGCTTCATCCAAATGTATGTAAGTTCCTTTGAGTTTTTTTGCTTCTATGGAGTAAAAATGCTCTCCTGCATCGTAGTTAAACTTTGCTCCCAACATTTGAAATCCTTCAAAATGGGTATCCAACCGTCTTCTGCCAATCTTATCTCCTCCCGGTTTAGGAATAAATCCTTTGCCAAAACGAGCCAACAAAGGTCCAACAATCATAATAGAACCACGAAGTGCGCTCGCTCGTTTTTTAAAATCCTCGGATTCAAGATACCCAAGATCAATGTCCTTGGCCTGAAAAATATATGTTCCCTTTTCAACCTTTTCAACCTTCACTCCCATCGTTTGAAGGAGATTGATCAGTTTGTTTACATCAACAATGTCCGGGACATTCGAAATAGTTACTTTTTCACTGGTGAGCAAAGGAGCACACAATACCTGGAGAGCTTCATTCTTCGCACCCTGGGGAATAAGCTCCCCTTTTAACGATTTACCTCCGTGGATCTCAAAGGACGCCATGATCTATTTTTTAAATTTCTTTTTTTGTTTTTGTTTGAAACTGCCTTTGTTTCGCTTGTTCTGATTTAAGCCCATGGAACGAAGGATCGTATTCGTATTAACGAGCTCATCTGGATTCTCCAGTATCAGATCACCTTTAGAAAGCTCCTTCAACTGCTGTGCGATCACATGATTTTCTACAGCATCATTGTTGTACGCCAAAAATTGCTTTTTCATGAAATTGGCCATAGTACTTTTGAGGTATTCTTTCTCTTTTTCATCCTTAACCTCACTCGAATTCTCAAGTATTCGTTGCGTATATTGACCATAATGGCCATAGCGAATCCTACTTTTCGGGTAGACCATTCGGTTCGGTTTCTCATTCAAAGTTTCCTGCTTAGGAATTTCATAAGGAGAATCAACATCCAATTTAAAATCGGACATCACAAATAAATGTGTCCATAACTTATGTCTGAAATCGTCTACATCCCTTAAATGCGGATTCAGTTGACCCATTACTTCGATGATGGCCTTGGCCGCTTTATTTCGCTCATCTCGGTCAACGATTTCCATAGCATGAGCAATCATGTTCTGAACATTTCTGCCATACTCCGGCAAAATAAGACGACCTCTTGTGGTATTATATTCCATTCGTTTTTTTGGATAATTAATTTTCGAGATAATTCCCGAGTGCATTGTCATAGATCTCCTGCGCTTCAGTAATAAAACCGAAATGTGCATCATCTACGACCATCTTTCCTTTGGTTACATGTCCTAAAAGTGTAAAATTCACTCCAGAGTCCATCATAAATTCAATAAACTCTTCCTCATTTTCTTCGCTTACTGTAACCACCACTCTTCCCTGAGCTTCACCAAAGAGGAATGCATCTTCTCTTATCTCAGAATCAGTAACAATATCAAAACCTAGTTTACGCGGCATTGACATCTCCACCAAAGAAACAAACAGTCCTCCATCCGCTACGTCATGCACAGCATTCACTAATTCATGTTTAATCAATCCTTTCACAACATGTTGCATTGCATATTCCATGTCCAAATCGAAATGAGGAGCAGGAGAAGCTTTAATGCCATGATAGGTAGCCAAGTATTCCGAAGATGAAATATCATTAACACTATCTCCGACAACAAAAATTAAATCGCCTTTTTGTTTGAAATCAAGTGTCATCACGCGGTCTTTGTCCTCTACAATTCCGATCATTCCTATAGTCGGCGTTGGAAAAACCGGTACTTCTACCCCATTTGTTACCGTTTGATTGTAGAATGAAACATTTCCACCGGTTACAGGTGTCTCAAACTTCAGACATGCTTTTGACATTCCTTTGATCGCTCCGACAAACTGCCAGTATGACTCAGGATTGTATGGGTTTCCAAAATTCAAACAGTTGGTAATCGCACTTGGCTCTCCTCCGGAACACACAATATTTCTTGCTGCTTCAGAAACAGCAATCATGGTTCCAATCTCCGGATCTGCATTCACGTATCGGGAATTACAATCTACCGACATCGCTAGCGCTTTATTTGTTCCACGAACATTCACTACTCCGGCATCTGAGGGTCGGTTCGTTGTCATAGTCTTCGTACCAACCATGGAGTCATATTGCTCATATACCCAGCGTTTGGATGCAATATTGGGCAACCCGAGCAGTTTGAAAGCAACCTCCTTGAGATCTTCCGGTTGTTTAACTTGATCAATAGTAAATTTCTTGTACTCCTTATAATATGAAGGTTCTGTATACTCTCGTTTGTATTGTGGAGCTCCACCACCCAGAACCAAAGATTCCGCTGGAACATCTCCAACAATTTCGCCATTCATGAAGTAGCGCACACGACCGGAATCAGTAACCACTCCGATTTCCTCAGCATGTAGATCCCATTTATCAAAGATTGTATGAACCAGACTTTCCTTTCCTTTTTGAACCACCACGAGCATGCGTTCCTGAGACTCTGAAAGCAAGATCTCGTACGGCAGCATATTTTCTTGCCTTGTTGGAACGCGGTCCAAATGAATGTCCATTCCAACGCCACCACCGGCACTCATTTCGCACGTGGAACAAGTGATTCCCGCTGCCCCCATGTCTTGCATTCCAACGATGGCATCTGTTTGGGAAAGCTCCATCGTCGCTTCCAACAATAGTTTTTCCATGAACGGATCTCCAACCTGAACAGATGGAAGATCATTCGCAGAGTCCTCAGTGATATCCTTAGATGCAAAAGCTGCTCCCGCGATACCATCCTTACCCGTTGCCGAACCAACGATGAAAACTGGATTTCCAGGACCTTTAGCTTTCGCAGAAATAATCTTTTTAGTATCAATAATTCCAGCAGAGAAGGCATTCACCAATGGATTCGTGTTATATGATTCATCAAAGAACACTTCACCTCCTACAATTGGAATTCCGAAGGCGTTTCCGTAATCACCGATTCCTTTGGTTACACCTTTAACGAGCCATTTGGTTCGCGCATTTTCTATATTTCCGAAGCGTAAGGAATTTAGTTGTGCCACCGGACGTGCGCCCATGGTGAAAATATCCCGATTGATCCCTCCTACACCTGTTGCAGCTCCTTGATAAGGTTCTAAAGCACTCGGATGGTTGTGTGATTCGATTTTGAATACACATCCAAGCCCGTCTCCGATATCAACCAAACCTGCATTTTCCTCACCCGCCTTTACAAGCATGTGCGGACCGTCTTTAGGAAGTGTTTTTAACCATACAATTGAATTCTTGTATGAACAATGCTCAGACCACATGACCGAATACACTGCTGTTTCAGTAAAATTTGGCGTGCGCCCCAGAATTTCTTTGATCATTCCAAACTCGTCTTCACGAAGTCCGAGGTCGACAGCCTGTTCCAGGGTTGCCTCTTGATTGATAGTACTCTCCATTCTAATTCAATGTGTAACAAAAGTAATCAATTAATCAAAAGTTTGAGGTCCGTAAATTGGCCTAAACCTACGATTTATTAACATAGTCATTCCTTATTTCTGCGCAAAGCGATAAAGGAGATAGGCAACCGCGCCAAAGAGCAAATTTGGCACCCACACAGCTACAGAAGCAGGGAAGCCAACGTTCAATGCGGCCACCGTGGTTACTTTCATGGCGAAAATGTACACGAAGATGATCATTAAGCCAATCGCGATGTTGACACCTATTCCTCCTCGTTTTTTCCTGGATGACACAGAAACACCTATGATGGTCAATACGTATGCTGCAAAGGGATAAGAAGTTCGCTGATACAGCTCGATTTCATACATCGGAACATTGCCGGAGCCTTTTTGCTTTTCACGATCGATAAACGAGCGTAACTCGCTGTATGTCATTGCCTCGCAAATATTTTCCCTTTGAGCCATTTCTTCTATTTTGAAATCAAAAATAGTATCCTTTCGTTGGCCTTCAGTTAATTTGTCATTTGGATATCCAACTTTTCGTTCATAGTAATCCCTAAGAATCCATTTGTTCGTTCCACTTACATTTTCAGCAGTTCGGGCTTTCAAAAAATAATCGATGGTGGTCTCGTTCTTCCATTTTTCCAACACAAAGTCATTTGCCAGATTATCTTCCTGATAGTAGCTTGAAAAATATACCACTTGATTTCCAGGATACTCTGCATGGTAATCGGTTACCGACATAGCATCTCGGTAGTATTTTTCCTCAAAATCGAGGCGAACTCTATTGGATTTTGGAAGAACAAAATGATTCATAACCAAAGAAATCAACATTATGATCGTCGCCCCAATGATGTATGGTCTCAAAAATCGTGAAAAAGGCTTACCACTGTTCCACATGGGAATAATCTCCGTATCCTGTGCAAGCTTGGCTGTAAACCAAATCACAGAGACGAAGATGATCATAGAGGAAAATAAGTTTCCATAGTACAGGATGAAATTCAGATAATAATCCAGAATAATAGCACTGACAGGAGCCTCGTTATCTATGAACTCACTCAATCGTTCAGATAGGTCGAACACCATGGCCAATAGCATGATGATTCCCAACATAAAGAAGAACGTGGATAAGAACTTCCCGAGAATGTAACGATCCAGAATCTTTAACATGAAATCAAAGTCTGTTTTTTAAACGGGGAATCATTTTATCCTTCCAATCTGTAAAAGTACCTGCCAAGATCTCATTGCGCGCATCCTTCATTAACTGAAGGTAAAAGGCCAGGTTGTGTATGGTTGCGATTTGGATGGCTAAATTTTCTTTTGCCTTCACAAGGTGACGTAAATATGCCTTGGTATAAACATGATCCACATAGGCCGTTCCATTGGGATCAATCGGCGAAAAGTCTTTCTCCCATTTTTCATTTTTTATATTGATAACCCCCTCCGAGGTGAACAACATCCCATGTCGTGCATTGCGACTGGGCATCACGCAATCGAACATATCAATACCCAGCGCTATGCATTCTAGCAAATTCACAGGTGTACCCACCCCCATCAAATACCTTGGCTTTTCCTTGGGCAATATCGATGCAACATGTGCCGTCATTTCGTACAGATCCTCGTCGGGCTCACCAACTGAAAGTCCACCTATCGCATTTCCCTGAGCATCAAATGAGGAGATCACTTCAGCCGATTCCGACCTAAGGTCTTTATAAACACTCCCTTGAACAATTGGAAAAAGTGCTTGGTCATATCCATACTTTGGCTCTGTTTCAGCCATCCTATCCATACAGCGCTTCAGCCACCTATGCGTCATATGCATCGAGTTCCTCGCATAAGCATATTCACAAGGATAGGGCGTGCATTCATCAAATGCCATAATGATATCCGCACCAATCGATCTCTGAATATCTATAGCCCTTTCCGGAGTGAAAAAATGATAGCTTCCATCGATATGCGACTGAAATTTTACGCCTTCCTCAGTAATTTTCCGAGAACCGCTCATGGAGTAGACTTGATAACCACCACTATCCGTAAGCATAGGCCTTTCCCAGTTGATAAACTGATGTAATCCCCCTGCAGACTCCAGTACATCAAGACCTGGTCGTAAAAAAAGATGATAGGTGTTCCCAAGAATAATTTGAGCACCAATATCATCGCGCAATTCCTGTTGATGGACACCTTTTACGGATCCTGCGGTACCAACAGGCATAAAAATAGGGGTTTCGATTGCTCCGTGACCAGTGTGCAACAATCCTGCGCGCGCATTGGATTTCACATCGGTGGTCAAGAGGTCAAAATGCATATCTTGCTAAAAAATAACTCAACAAAGATACAGGTATTTACATAAGTCCCCATCTTTGCACAAAGTTGACGAATGTACTTTTTGCCCACCTTCGAGCTCGGATTGCCGCTTTTTATCTTTCTGTTCTTTGCCTTTATGGCAATAATAAACTTTTTGTACATTCTTTTAGTTTACGGGAAACTTGCCTTTTACAGGGAGCGCCCGACACTAGATGACATCAGTTTACCACCTGTTACTGTGATAATCGTTGCCAGAAACGAAGCTGACAACTTGTACGAGAAACTGCCATTCATCCTGGAGCAAGATTATCCCAAATTTGAAGTGATCGTTGTGAACCACCATACCGTCGACGAATCATCACACATACTTGATGCATTATGTCGTCAGTACAAACATTTACGGTATATTGAGCTGGAAAAGAACCAACATTCAAAGTATGGTAAAAAACTTCCTTTGACCGTAGGAATTAAGGGAGCTAAATACGAGCACATGGTATTTACAGATGCCGATTGCAAACCCACCACAAATCAGTGGTTGAAAAGCATGGTATCTCGATTTATCCCCGGAAAAGAGCTCGTTCTGGGCTATGCTCCAATCATTCGTGAGCGTGGATTCCTCAATAGGGTCATCCGTTTTGACACGGCATGGATTGCTGTGAGTTATTTTTCAATGGCATTATCACGTTTGCCATACATGGGCGTAGGAAGAAACATCAGCTATACAAAAAGATTGTTTTACTCGGTCAATGGATTCAAATCACATTACTCTTTGTCCTCCGGTGATGATGACCTGTTCGTACAGGAAAGTGCCCGAGGAACAAACTACAGTATTAACATCGATCCAGCGTCCTATTGCTACTCGAAAGGCAGCTACAGCTGGTTAAACTGGATTGGACAAAAGACACGGCACTACACAACCTCGCAGCGATACAAGGTTATTAAAAAATTAATGTTAGGAATATATCCTTTCAGTCTCTTAATGCTAACTGTTTCCTTCGTTATTTTGTTGTTTGATACAGATTATCGATGGTTAGTTTTATCCGTCTATTCACTTATTTTACTTGTAAAATGGTGGATTGTCGGGAGGTGTTTTGGCAAAATAAAGGAATCCAGCTTCATACGATTCCTCCCATTATGGGATCTTTTTTATGCCCTGCTCATCCCTGTGATATTTTACTCATCGGATAAAAAGGATGGAAACAAATGGTAGAAACTGAACATTTATCTGACAAGGCAAAACAAGATCTTGTGCTTGTGGAAGCAGCTCGGAATGGGGATCAGGCTGCTTATGCTGAGCTGATGGATAGGTACCGAGAATCCATTTATTACATGATGTTCAAGATGGTTAAGCATACAGACGATGCCGACGACCTCACCATCGAAGCATTTGGAAAAGCATTCAGCCGATTAGATCAATATTCACCGAGTTTCGCATTCAGCACCTGGCTTTTTAAAATTGCATCCAATAATTGCATTGATTTTATTCGCAAAAAACGTGTAAAAGTGATTTCTATGGATACCGGCATCACTACAGACGATGGTGAAGTGATCTATGTAGACGCCAGAGCTCACAATATGAACCCGGAAGAAACGGTGATCCATGGTCAGAAAGTCGTTCACATGCGCACGCTCGTCAGCAAACTTAAACCAAGGTACCGGGAGCTCATCGAAAAGCGTTATTTCGAAGAATTGAGCTATGAAGAAATTGCTGAGGAACTTAACCTTCCCCTTGGCACCGTGAAAGCACAGTTATTCAGGGCCAGGGATTTTCTGGCCAATATGATGGAAAAAACAAAAGACTCCATTTGACAAGTTATGGACGCTTCCGGCATTCAACATTTTTTTCCTGAAATTTCTGAAGCACAGTTAACACAGTTTCAAGCACTACGATCAGTCTACGACCATTGGAATAGTCAAATCAATGTCATCAGTAGAAAGGATACTGAAAACTTCTATGAACGACACGTATTGCACTCGCTTGCTATCGCAAAGGTTGTACAGTTTATTCCAGGAACCAAAGTACTCGACATTGGAACAGGAGGTGGTTTCCCAGGGATACCACTCGCAATTCTCTTTCCCGAGTGCCACTTCACTCTCATTGATTCCATCGGTAAAAAAATAAAGGTGGTTAAAGAAGTGACTCATGAACTGAATCTTAAAAATGTTACCGCCATACACGGTCGCGCAGAGGAAATAAAGGGAGAATTTGATTTTGTAGTTAGTCGTGCAGTTACTCAAATGCAGGAATTCACACAATGGACGAAGGGAAAAATATCTGCAAAACATAAAAATTCCTTACAAAATGGAATTCTTTACCTGAAAGGAGGAGACCTAACGGAAGAACTAAAACAGTTCAAGAAAGCTCAACTTTATCCGATTAACACTTATTTTCCGTTTGAATTTTTTGAGACGAAAGTTGTGGTATACCTTCCAGGAAAATAGCGCTTCTGATTCTTGATTTCTTTTCTACCTTTGAAGCAATGAACAATCTGACAGCTCAAGAATTCAGTGTCAATCGAATACAGCGGGAAGCACTGCATGGACATAAATCAGTCATGATTTGGTTCACAGGACTCTCAGGAAGTGGCAAATCGACGCTTGCCAATATTCTTGAAGCTGAATTGCATAAACAAAACATTCACACGTTTTTGCTTGACGGAGACAATATACGTTTAGGATTAAATAAAGACCTAGGCTTCAATGAACATGACCGAAGCGAAAATTTGCGACGAATTGGTGAAGTAGGAAAGCTAATGGTTGACGCTGGACTAGTTACTATCGCTGCATTTGTTTCACCATATGACAAAGACAGGGAAATGGTGAAACGCATTCTGGGGGCAGAAAATTTTGTAGAAATCTTTGTCAGTACTCCACTAGAAGAATGCATCAGAAGAGACGTCAAAGGCCTATATAAAAAGGCATTAAATGGAGAGATCAAAGATTTTACTGGTATTTCATCCCCGTATGAAGCTCCGAAAAATCCCGATCTAATAATTGACACAAGTGCCAAAAGTCAGGAAAATTGTCTCCAAGAAATTCTTACATTAATTACATCGCGCCTGAAATGAACTCCTTATTGGAAATAGCAATCAAAGCAGCTCTTGAGGCGGGAAAGACGATTCTGGACATCTACTCTTCAGAGGACTTTGGGATTGAGACGAAAGAGGATAATTCCCCACTGACTCGTGCAGACCTCGCCTCAAATGAAGTTATTTCAACATATCTTAATCAAACGGGGATACCGATTCTTTCTGAGGAAGGAAAATCTCTTAGCTATGCTCTAAGAAGTACGTATTCTCAATTGTGGATTGTTGACCCAATCGATGGAACGAAAGAATTCATTAAACGAAATGGAGAATTTACCGTCAACATTGCCTTAACCGAGAATGGAAAACCAATCCTGGGTGTCATCTTCGTTCCAGTGCTCAAGGAACTCTATTTTGCATCATCCGATGGATCTTTTAAATGTTCGAATATCGATGATTCAATAGAATTAGCTGAACTCAACGCGCATGCACAGAGACTTCCTTTAAAATCCGACAACAGAAAATTTACGGTCGTTGCTAGTAGAAGCCACATGAACAAGGAAACGGAGGACTTCATAAAATCGCTTGAAAATGAAAAAGGCGAAGTAACCACCATTTCAAAAGGAAGCTCACTCAAACTTTGTTTAGTTGCTGAGGGTTCTGCGGATTGTTATCCAAGATTCGCACCCACGATGGAATGGGACATCGCGGCAGGGCATGCCATCTGTAAATTTTCCGATGCATCGGTAATTGATTACCAAACAAAGGAAGAGGTTGTATACAACAGAGAAGAATTAAGGAACAATTGGTTTATTGTCAGCCGGAACTAATTAGGCCAACCTGTACTTTTTGAAAAACGCATCCCAATTCCATAGGAAATTGGACATTACCTCGTCCATTCGCTTTAGAAAAAGTGGGTTTGGTGCTTGCATTCTTTTGAAATACTCGTCCTGAAAATCATTGAGCTCGTATTTGAAGAACAACGCTTTAGACATGCCATAGATCATATTCTTCGATGGATGATTGACCTTGGCAATGAAGCTCTGATATTCACGAATCATTGAAACAAACTGAGATTCAGGCATCCCATAAATTTTGGCGAGCTTTTCAAAAATCAATTTTTCAACTCTTCCTGCCTGCTCAGGTTCAAAGGTGCTTTCTAAGAAAGAAAGATTTCCAACTATGACAATCAAACCGAATTCACCACTGTTTTTCTCATCGATGGAAGGGGAAGTAACAAAAGACACGTCTTCATTCACCATCTGAGCCACCTCTTTAAAGCCATTATCTACAGAGTCAAAAATGGCGTTAATGAAAATATTTGCGAGTTGGTTATCGGTCAATTTTCTCTTAAGAATGGTTCCGAGCATGTTTAACACTTTCTAATTGTCGCTTTACAAATTTAAACTTCCAAGACTCGCGAATAAAGTTCCCATGCTGACTGTTTATCAACTAAGTTTTCAACACAATTGATACATTCATTGAAAAGCCTGCGCAGTTGAACTAAATCAAGGCTAAAGTTAGGCAATTTTCTCTGAGTTTGGACATCAAAAGTTCAAATACATGACAAAAGGACTTTCCTCTGAAGAAGCAAAAAAACAACTTCGCACCTATGGACTCAACCAAATTCGTCGTGCGACGGAAGGAAAGGTCGGGGCGGTTTTTCTAGATATAGTAAAGGAACCCATGATCTTTTTACTGATTATGTGCTCTGTTCTTTATTTTATTATTGGTGGTAGAATAGAAGGAATAGTTCTTTTTGCGATGGTAGGCATGGTGATTGGAATTTCACTTTATCAGAAAGTCCGCTCTGATCATGCCCTCGAAGAACTTAAGAGGTTGTCTGCACCCAAAGCATCTGTGTACCGAGATGGCGTAATTATTTCCATTCCTGCGCTCGAGGTAGTACCTGAGGACGTTTGTGTGCTATCCGCCGGTGACAGAATACCTGCAGATGGTATATTACTCAAGGCCAATCAGCTGCTTATAAACGAGGCAATTCTAACAGGAGAGTCCATACCAGTCGAAAAAAACATGAACGTCGGCGAGTCCGCTGTTTATTGCGGTACCATGGTACTTTCAGGAAATGGTCTTTTGCTAGTGAAGACAACTGGCGACAGAACCAGGATTGGTGAAATTGGGAAGAAACTAGTCCGAATTAAGAAAAGTGAGTCACCACTTCAAAAATCTGTTCAAAATTTGGTCAGAATCATGGGGAGTGTTGCACTTGTTGTTACGTTGATATTAGTGTCTATACTTTATTTTCGTTCCACCAACCTTGTACAGTCACTTCTCAGTGGACTTGCGACAGCAATGGCATTGATTCCTGAAGAATTTCCAGTAATATTAAGTGTTTTCATTGCCATAGGTACATGGCGATTGTCACGAATTAATGTACTCATGCGCGAGCCCAGAGTAGTCGAAATTCTCGGTTCAGCAAATATTCTTTGTGTCGACAAAACCGGAACAATAACCCACAACAAAATTATTCTGGAACAGATCGTTACCCAAAAGAATACCTTCTCATTGAATGAAAAACAAATATCGAGCGAGATTACTGAGCTTTTAAAAATTCTCTCTGTGTTATATGAACGAGACAGCACTGACCCAATAGAAAATGCGATCCGGAAAGCTACTTCCAAGACAAAAATTTCTTCGAGATATCAAGTTAGGCATGTTCCATTTAACCATCATTTGAGGTATTCCAAAACAGCACTCAGGGGTGAGAATAAGAAAGAATTTTACTTCTTGAAAGGAGCACCCGAGGTTTTATTGAATAAATGTTCCCTAAGCAAGGACGAAAGAAAGAAGCTTGAATTGCGACTAAATAATTTAATTCAAGAGGGATTTAGGGTTTTAGCCGTGATAAGACAGAATGAGAAACAGAATGAGAAACAGAATGAAAGACAGAATGAGAAACAGAATGAGAAACAAAGCGAGAATAAAAGTTCGCATTTAGGAAGTAAAGAAAAATTAGTTTGCCAATTCATTTGTTTTCTGGCATTTTCAGATCCAATTCGACAAGAAGTTCCATCTGCAATTCAAGAATGTAAAAGTGCAGGAATCAGGGTAATTATGATGACGGGCGACCATTCAGGCACAGCCATACATATTGCAAAAAAAATCGGGATTGAAAATTCAGACCATACACTTACAGGAATAGAAATTGACAACCTAAACGATCAACTGCTTATCAAAAAACTCAAAGATGTTCGTGTTCTTTCGCGCGTCGATCCAATGCATAAACTCCGAATTGTTCAGCTCCTCAAACGGGGTAAAAACCTTGTTGCAATGACTGGAGACGGTGTCAATGATGCTCCTTCACTGAAAGCGGCGCATATAGGCATAGCTATGGGGATAAAAGGTACTGACGTCGCTCGTGAAGCTTCTTCTATCGTGCTAATGGACGATAATTTTGCATCCATTGTTTCGGGAATAAAATTAGGTCGAATGATCTCCGACAACCTTGAAAAAGCAATATCTTATGCCTTATCTGTGCATATCCCCATTATCCTATTGACCTTGATCCCATTATTTGGATCAACGTTTCCTTTGCTTTTACTGCCCATCCATGTGGTTTTCATGGAATTAATCATTGATCCAGTATCCTCAATCGCATTTGAAACGCAACCCATAGAACAAAACCGGATGACGAGTGGTCCGAAAAGGGCTCCTAAACACGTTTTAAGCGCCGCCTCTCTCGGATCGAGCATCGTAGATGGTATATTGGTAACATTAGTGGTATTGTGTGTGTTTTTTCTAATTAGGTCCGGTGAAACACACGAAGAGATTCGTGCTGTATGTTTTTACAGCTTGATTACATCGAATAGTTTACTTGCTCTTTCGAGGCTTTCAAACAAAAACTCGGTCATTACAACTTTAATTCATCAAAATATTGCACTCATTGGCTGTATGACCATTCCATTGCTTCAACACATATTTCAGCTGAGACTCCCCTCTGGTAAAAACTTGGCAATTGCATCAGCAATACCTCTCCTCTTACTTTTGATCATTGAATTACGGAAACTATGGCGGCAAAAAAGACTTTCTTAAGCGCAAGTGGATAGAATGAAATCTATTCACAAGTACAAAGAGCTATTTGAATAGCTCAAAAATTGGCTCACCAGACATACTGCCAGTTCGTTGTAATTTCAATAGCACTGATAAAGTAGGTGCGATATCTGTTATATCAACTTTCCTCAGCACTTCATCCCTCTTGATCCCATTTCCATAAAAGAGTAATGGGACATGAGTATCATAGTTAAAAGCGGATCCGTGACTTGTCCCCACGTGTGCTGTGGGAATATCCTTAGTTTTAGGAAGGTATCCAGATTCTAGTAAAAAGATCACATCGCCACTTTCCTCTTTGTGGTAACCTTTTTGCAACATTTCAAACCACTGATCACCAACAACTCCACCTTTAAATTCAGTAGAAGTATAGACTGCCTTAGCCTCTTCCCATTGTGCTATTTCAGCCGAAACAGCTTGTTCAATTTCAGAAATCGATGCGTTTTTCGAACGTATCAAAGAATGATCAAGGTAAATATTACAATTCACCAATCGTGCAATAGGATCAAATCCAAATCGTTCCAAAAGATTTTTTCGTAATTGCGGCATATATTCCTCCGAGAAAAAATATCCACCGGGAAGTTTATTATCTACCAACTGCTGTGGAACGGGTACAACCGCATGATCCGCTGTGAGAACTACCATGAACCCCTTCTTGCCAAGTTGCTTTTCTAAAAAATCCATAAGCTTGGACAAATCCTGATCTAGCCTGAGATATATATCCTCCAATTCAACAGAATAAGGCCCAAACGCATGTCCTACAAGGTCAGGTGTAGAATAACTGATACAAAGAATATCAGCAAATTCATCGTGCCCAAGTTTTTCTGCCTTTATCCCATTCATCGCTAAATCGGTTAAAGCGGTATTAGCAAATGGTGTGTAGGAAAAAAGTGAAAAATCCTGAGAATTTTCACTCATTTTAGTCAAATCATAGGGAAATACAGGCAAGTCCTTTCCGGGAAAAACCTGTTCGTAAGGAGAATTATCTGGCCCACTTTCAGTGTAGGAAGAAATCTCATATAGAGTATTCCAGATAGAACTCAATGCCTTTTTTGGTCTTTCCTCCGCATTGAATTGAGCCACCCATTCCGGTAATTCTTTTTTGAAAAATGAACTTGTAATGAACTTTCCGGAGTACGCATCAAACCAATAGGATCCATCACTTAAATGTCCACCCGGAAGAATGGCTCCCCGATCTTTGATTGACATAGACAACACCTTTGAAGTCGGATAAGTCAACTTCAACTGATCTGTTAAGGTCGTTGTTTTTAGGTGATGTGGCGAACATTGCCCTTCCTTTGTAGTGCTTCCAACTGTTTGAACTGAGGAATCATCCACACAGTTAATTAGTTCACCAGATGTTCGATCGTACCACTCATTTGCTACAATACCATGATCTGATGGAGTTGTTCCGGTGTAGATCGACGCGTGACCGGGGCCGGTATACGTGGGAACATAATTGTATCGAGTATTGCGACAATTTACTCCCTGATACATAAGTCTTCTAAATCCATTCTTAGAGAATTTCTGCTCGAAGCGATATAAGTAATCATAACACATCTGATCGACCACAATTGTCACAATCAGCTTGGGGGTATCAATCTTTTTTTGAGCAAAAACACCAAATGTGATTGGTAGCACGAAAAAAATTATCAGAAGTCTCATTAAAACATTTTTCTCAAAAATAAACAAAGACAAAGGACCGTTATAATTTTGCAAATAAAATGACTATGCTCGGATTGAAGATGCCTACAGACCCACGCTGGGTGAATATTGCTGAAAAGAACATCGAAGAGATTCTGATCGACCATGCATTTTGTGAACAAAAAGCGGCTAGTAATGCCATCTCCATCATAGTTCAATACCCGCATTATACGGATCTTGTAGAGGCCATGACAGCCATTTGCAAAGAGGAGATGGAGCATTTTGATATGGTGCATCAAAAATTGATCGAGCGAGGGATGAAACTAGGTTTTGAACGCAAAGACCCATACGTTCATGATTTATTGGAATACCTCAAAAAACACAAAGACACAGGTTCTCGGGAGAGTCATTTCGTGAATCAAATGTTATTTGCCGCAATGATTGAAGCACGAAGTTGCGAACGGTTCAAAATATTATCAGAAGAACTCAAAGATGAGGATTTGAAAATTTTTTACCGGTCTTTAATGGAAAGTGAAGCGAGACACTACACCACCTTTCTGGGGTTTGCGAGAAAATATGGGCAAAACATAGATGTAGATGCCCGTTGGCAGGATTTTCTGGAATTCGAAGCCACTCTCATGGAAAAATATGGAACGAGTGAAAGTATGCACGGTTAGGACATGCAAATAAAATAGTAGATGGGCATTCCAACAGTTATATTGAAAGGAAAAGTAATGGCTAAAGCCATTGGGATGAATATCCCGGGATTTGCTTTAGGAACGGCTATTTTCATAGCTGCAGGCACCGCGATATAGGATGCACTAGCTGCAAGTATGGCCAATATAAAACCATCCGAAGGAGACGTACATACATATTTGGAGAAAAATGCCACTAGGATACCATTTATCAGTGGAATGAGGATCGCAAATAACAACGGGAACCATCCCATTTTCATAAAGTCACTTATTTTCCTCCCACTCGTAATACCCATGTCGAGAAGAAAAATTGCAAGAAATCCTTTAAACAAATCCGTTGTAAACGGCTTGATACCCATTGCTTGTTCTTCGGAAGCAATGAAACCGATCACTAAACTTCCAAGAATCAGCAACACGCTGCCATTGGTTAAAGCATGCTTGGAAATATACCAAATCGAACTGTTGTTTTGCTCCCTTCGGCTGAAGAGTTTGATAAGTAAAACCCCCACAATGATTGCTGGTGCCTCCATCAGTGCCATTACAGCTACCATATGTCCGCTGAATTGCATGGAATGTGCCTCTAAATAAGTCGACGCAGTAACAAAGGTCACAGCTGAGACAGAACCATAGGCTGCAGCAATAGCTCCTGAGTTTTCTACACCAAGTCGGGGCTTGAGAATGAAAAAAGTATAAAACGGAATCAGAACAGCTGTCAATATTCCAAAACAAATAGTCAGTACGATCTCGAGTGTTATCTCACTGTGAGAAAGTTCTTGTCCTCCCTTAAATCCAATTGCAAAAAGTAAATACAATGAAATGAATTTTGATGAGTTGGACGGAATCTTCAAGTCACTGCGCAGCCACACAGCTATCATGCCGAGGAAAAAAAACAGCAATGCAGGATTAGAGAGGTTTTCTGCTAGTAATTGCAGGTTCATTTTTCAGTAATTTTTGAAGTTCAAGCTCTGATTTAGACGCCCGAGTCAACTTATCATTTAAAGCTACTCCGATACCCTCAAGAGGTGCCTTTTCAAATAGTATGAGGTCCAAATCCAGTCCGTCCAGCTCACGGATTCTTGCGTACAAGTTCCTTGCTGCTTCGTTTAAATCCAACTTTTCAGACAACACTCTTATTTCTACACCATCGGGTTTTTCTCGAGATTCAAATGAGAGAATGCCTAATTTGAGTTGCGCCTTGGCAGTTAAATAATCAGAAACATCCTCAACCAAAAATGCAGGTGTTGAAGGTGCGTAATGTTGATCCATCATTCCGGGTGCGATCGGGTGAGTGTGTTTTACAGTGTATGAATTGATTTTCCCGATTGAATTTTCCAGAAGCTGCACATCCAGCGCACCAGGCCTCAATAGAACAGGTTCCTGGTTTTCCCCTACTCCAATGATTGTCGATTCAATGCCACAGGCGCAGTTACCGCCATCCAGTATGTACGATATTTTCCCCTTCAGGTCCTGTAACACATGTTCCGGTTTTGTGGGACTTGTTCGGCCATATAAATTTGCACTCGGAGCAGCTAAAGGAAATTCCAGCATTTGCAATAATTGGAGCATGACCCTATGTTGAGGAACTCGAACAGCTACTGTGCTTTTTCCGGCAGTAACGATCGAGGGAACATTGCTTTTTTTAGGAAGAACCAACGTCAATGGGCCAGGCCAGAATTCGTTCATAAGTTGCTCCGCCCACGGAGGACATGATTCTACCACCTGCATGGCTGATTTCTTGCAAGGAAAATGAAGTATCAAGGGATTGAACGAAGGCCTTTCTTTGACCTTGAATATTTTATCCACTGCGTTAACATCAAAGCCATTGGCAGCCAGACCATAAACGGTCTCTGTTGGAATAGCTACAACTTCCGAATTTTTCAATAGAGAAGCAGCTCTCAATAGATCAGAGTCGATACAGGTGATCATGGGTTGCAATGATTACAATACATGGGATCCTCTACATTTTTTACAACGGGCATTTCGTGTCTGAGACCACAAAATTTGCAGACTCTGAGTGTTAAACGAATTGAATTGGTTGGCAGTCCACACCAGCTACAAGGCAATCCTGTCACAACATCCTTTATGGTAAAGTCTGGCATATGGCATTCCGGACAATAGGATTCAATGGCAATTTTTAATTTCGTAGCAACACGTTCAATGACACGCATGCGCGAGGGGTTATTCATCGCACGCATATCTGTTTCGACATGAACGAAATGAGCATCCTTTATAAACTCCTTAAAAACAGCTTGCAACGTATTTGCATCCTTTATGCCTTTTTCAATCTTTTCATCTGTTCGTAAGATGAGTGCATGATGAGGAAATCCAACTTTATTCGCAAATTCAGCCAATTCGTCGTCATTCTGAACTTTGAGGGAATCAAAGTTTGTTTCAGTGCTTAACTCCTTCACGACGATTTCCAGATCATTCTTAAAATCTTTTAACATCAAAAGCTCCTCGTCTGCCACGGCATAGGGAATAAGCGGATGAGCACCAAAAGAACCTTCACTTGCTATGACAAGATCAATGTTTGTATGTTCCCTGGCATGAATGCATTTATTCCGTAATGTAGTTAGTGGATCATCGATTCGTTCTATCTCACCGCTGAATGTTCCAAACTGGTCGGTATCTAATTCAATCGAATCCTTCATCCTCATTCCCAGCGACTGCAGCACTGGTTCAATAACTTTGCCCTTACCATGCATGGTGGCAATAACTACTTCCCTCCCACTAAATAAATCAGTCGTTTTCACGGCTTGTGTTTTCACGAATAAATTGATCAAAACGTTTGTTTACCTGAGTTATAGGCACAGAACACAATGGCACCTGTTCACCAAACCTGTCTTGCAAAAAGTTATCAATTGCGGAAAAATGAAGCGCTTTAGTTTGAAGTGTTAGTACAGTTCTAGTCTTTGTAACCAAATGTCCGTCTTCAATGTAATAGGATACATTATCCTTGTCTATTGAAATCTTGGCCGCCAAACGTTCTTTTAATAACTCTTCAACAAGTACCGGCGCCTCAAAGTTTTCGTCTAAATAAATGATAATATTAACCATCCCAGCCTCTTAGAACTTAATCGTTACCTCAGCATTCAACGTAACCTGATTTTTGTTTTTCTTAGACTGCTCAATTATTTCTTTCACACGAGTTCTAGTTTTTTTCAAATACGCTATCCTCTCATGGTGTTTTTCTAAACCGGGAATGCCCATCTCCATCTTTGTTAACGATTGAACCTCATGAAAACGAATCTTTTCATTAATCAGGTTCATCAATATTTCCAAAGCCTCATCAGAGGTAAATTCACCTTCAATTAAATTAAATGCTTCCATGAACTAAATTTTTGTTCAAAATTATCCCATCCTATTCATTAATTTTTATTTATATTTATTATGTTTTTTATAACTCATTTAAATGAATTACACATTGAGACAACTTCAGATCTTTTATGAGATCTCGAAAAATGAAAGTATCACTCAAACAGCAGAAGAACTGCATTTGTCACAACCTGCGGTTTCAATTCAACTTAAAAATTTCCAGCAGCAATTTGAATTTCCATTGACTGAAACCATTGGAAGAAAGTTATATATTACGGATTTTGGAAAGGAGATCGCTCAAGCTGCTGAACGAATTCTTTTAGAATCCGAGAACATAGACCAGCGCGTTAAAGCATACAAAGGGCAACTTTTCGGTAAGTTAAAGATCTCCACTGTTTCTACAGGGAAATATATAATTCCATACTATCTGTCAGCATTTCTGCGTGAAAATCCAGGTGTGGAATTAGAGCTGGATGTAACCAATAAAGCGAGAGTAATTGAGAGTGTTGAAAATAATCAGACCGATTTTGCGCTGATGTCCGTTCTTCCTGCAAAGCTCCAATTGGAGCATATCGAACTTTTGAAGAACGATTTATTCCTCGTTGGTTCGACAAAATCAGTTTTGGATAAAAATTTATACAGCAACCTCATATTGAAAAAAATTCCACTGATCTATAGAGAACAGGGATCAGGTACGCGATATACCATGGAAAAATATCTTGACAAAAATTCAATAGATATAAAACCACGTCTGGAGCTCACTTCGAATGAAGCTGTCAAGCAAGCTGTAATCGCTGACCTTGGATTGTCAATCATGCCCTATATTGGCATTAAAAATGAGATTAAATTGGGCTTGCTAAAAATAATTCCTGTAAAAGGACTACCCATTACGACGAGCTGGTACTTTGCACATCACAAATCAAAAAACCTTTCGCCTGTAGCCAGAGCACTCAAAGCTTACTTAACTCAGCACAAAGCGGAGATAGAGCGCACTTATTTTTCGGCTTAGAGACCTGCCTCAAATATTAGCGTAGAACTGCAATTCTGAACTTTGAAGGAATTCCGTTAATTTCAGTCGTAAGATAATACATGCCCACAGTGACATCAGGCATGCTAACTTCCATGCTAGACCCGGTCGCTCTCTCGCTGTACACACGTTTGCCGTTAATGTCTACTATCTCAACACTATTATTCAACTCAAGACCATTTACAGTAAATGTACCTTTACTTGGATTTGGGAATATCTGCAGTAACGCGTTCTCATTTTCCAAAACGGACAAACATGACTCTACTGTAACCGCCACTGTAGCCGAGTCCTGACAACCATTTGCATCAGTATAATTAGCAATCACATACCATGTTCCAACACCTGTAAATGGCGAAGATGGGTCAAAAGATGTTCCGCTGACACCAGGCCCAGAAAGTATTGAGCTTGAAGGGGTAGGGACTAGGGTAAGCAAACCTGAATTGATACAAACGGAATTATCGGCATCCGTAGTTGTCAATGTCGCACTTGGCAATGCATTCACTGTTATTGTTTGCGACTGCGAATCTGTGCCTGCCGAATTTGT
>JAJTDX010000131.1 GCA_021298235.1 Cryomorphaceae bacterium
CTTCCTGTAAATAAAGAACATATAGAGAGTGGTTTTATGGTTAGGTGTTAGGTAAGAGGAGGATTCGTTCCATAGCGAAGCAGGAGATCAGAAATGGTTCCTGCTTTTTTTGTTCAATACATTCATTTATCTTTGTTTAAAATATGAATCCAAAAGCCATAGTCAGATTATTTTCAACAATACTGTTGATCTGTGTGCTTAGTGCAAAAGCTTTATCTCAGGAAAGCAAAGTTTGGGTAAGAGTAACCCATGAGGATATTTTGCACGAATTAATTAGCGATAATTCTACCCAGCTTACAGAATGGGCAAACCTGATAAGTTTATTTAATATAAAAAATGTAAAGCAGATTTTGCCTTCATCGAAGCAGAAAAAGCTACTAGAAGTAATTGAAATTACATGCGAGTGCAACGAGAATGATCTGCTTTTTGCATTAACTAAAACCAACCTGCCCTTCGTCCAACCTGAACATGGGCCGAATTTTGAATTATTATACACACCCAATGATTATTCTCTACAATTCGCTAATGACTATGCCCTTGAGCTCATCAATGCAAAACAAGCGTGGGATATTACGCAAGGTGATACATCTGTTGTCATAGCAGTGAGCGATGCAAATTACTACATAGGACATGAGGAGCTGACAGGAAAAATCAACCATCTTAGCCCTAATTTTAACACGGACTACACGCATGGGACAGCGGTAGCAATAACGGCTGCAGGGAACACAAACAATGGTGTAGGAAAGAGCTCTATTGGATTCAAATCCAGACTTCAGCTCCGAACCATGGATTTTAATGAATTGCTAGAAGCCACTTATACAGGTGCTAAAATTATTAATTTGAGCTGGTCCTCGAGTTGCGGTCCAATTAGTTATCATCAAGATGTCATGAATGAAATTCATGCAAATGGAACTGTAATCGTTGCCGCTGCTGGGAATGGAGGAACGTGTGGCGGAGCAACAAACATGGTCTACCCTGCCTCATACGACAATGTGATTTCCGTTACTTCTATTGGCCCGAATAACAATCATGAAAGAGAGCTTGGAAATCCACTTTCAACCCATCAGCATAATTCAATGGTTGACCTTTGTGCGCCTGGTTATGACATCGCGCTTTCAACACAACCGGGAGCATACTTTACAAGCTCCGGATCGTCATTTGCTGCACCCTATGTTTCTGGACTTGTTGCGTTGATGCTTGCTGTAAATTCATGTCTAACTCCGGATGAAATTGAATTTATTCTCAAGTCCTCATCTGTTAATATTGATGCCCTCAACACCACATACATTGGAAATATTGGGGCTGGGAGAATAAATGCACAGGCGGCAGTTCAAATGGCCTCCACGTTTAATACTTTCTTAATGTCTGCACAGAACACAGCAGATTGTGGCAATTTGACACAAGGTGTTAGCCTAAATTTAACACTAGACGGAACCCCGCCTTTTTCGGTGCTTTGGAATAACGGAATGACAAACGATACAATTTCGGGACTTGAAGCAGGAACTTATAGTGTATTAGTTAAAGATTCAATGGGTTGTGTTGCAAGTTATCAAACAACTTTTGAAGCTCTGACGCCAATTACAATCAATGAAGTAATTACGCAAACTCAATGCTTTGAATCTAACAATGGCTCTGTTTTGATTAATCCCACTGGGGGTTCTCCCCCTTACAGTGCAATTTGGAATACTGGTGAAAGTTCATTTACATTAGATGGTATAAGTGTAGGATCCTATTTTATTATTGTAACAGATAATAATGGCTGCAGTAATGTTGAGTTTTATGAATTTACTCAACCCCCTCCACTTTACGGTACGATTGTCTCAACAAATGTTTTCCCTTTATTCGGAGGTGCTTTAGACTTATCTGTTTTCGGTGGTGAACCACCGTACTCTTATAGTTGGTCGAATGGAATCACAACTCAAGATCAAAGCGGGCTTCCTGTAGGTTTTTATGAGGTTTTGATTACTGACAATAGAAATTGTACAACCTCGCTTAATGCTTCAATTACAGATACACCATTGTTAGATTCAAATAATCAAGTTCAGAATTTTGCCAATATTGAATTTATTGGACCTAATAAATTTAACTGTTATGCGAAGGGGGGCGAGGGCGCAATTTATGCTGAATGGGAGCTCAATGAACCAAGTGTTTTAGAAATTGTCGACGGATTCGGAAGACAAATTTATGTTGCCAATTTATCTTCGACCAAAAGTGAGCTAGTTCTTAACATCCCTTCCTCAGGTGCATATTTCGTTCGATTCAGTTGCCCCTCTGGTACTTTAACAAAAAAGGTAGTTCTGTAATAACGTGACGGAGGCGAAAATTGAATTACCAAAAGATTTTATTGAACGTGTCACAAATGACTGTTACCTGGGAAGCGTTGTGCTCGACGCGTTGGAACTTATCAGTCCGGTTTCTATTCGTCTGAATCCTCTTAAGTGTTTGCCTGATCTGGAGCTCCAGAAACGAATTATCTGGTGCGATCAAGCTTGGTATCTTGCGAATAGACCTAATTATACTCTCGATCCATTGTTCCATGCTGGGTGTTATTATCCACAAGAAGCTGGCTCAATGACACTAGACCTGGTTCTCCGCTCACTTGATCTTCCTTCCGATCCTGTTATACTCGATCTTTGCGCCGCACCCGGTGGAAAAAGTACATTGATTACTTCCTATCTACATGGACGTGGAATGCTCGTTGCTAATGAAATTATCGCTCCAAGAGCATCTATTTTACGTGAAAACTTATCAAAATGGGGAGCTGACAACACAATAGTGACAAACAATAGCCCGAAAGATTTTAATCGCTTACCTCACTTTTTTGATGTTATTATCATAGATGCGCCATGTTCAGGGGAAGGCATGTTCCGAAAAGATCATCAATCCAGAACAGAATGGTCTGAAAAAAACGTGGTGAATTGCGCAAGCAGACAAAAAGAAATTCTCCAAGATAGTTGGGAAACATTGATTCCTGGTGGATATTTAATTTATTCCACATGTACACTAAACAGGATTGAGAATGAAGACATAATGCTCTGGGCAATGGAAACTTTTGGAGCAATTCCAGAAAAACTTAATATGCCAGAAACCATTTCACCTGATAGAATTGATTTGGGTTGGTATTGCATTCCGGGAATTTCAGAAAGTGAAGGTTTTTACATTTGCGTGCTCAAAAAACCAACTGAGGAATTAATGGTCAGGAGAAAAAATCGCTCATCATTAAAAAAACTGAATGCCTCAAAAGAAATTTTGGAGCTCGTGAAGGATGAAAAAATGATTTTCTATCAGAGAGATGAATGGATCTACGGCATCAATCAAACGCATGAAGAACGCATGCTATTTGTGCAATCCGTAATGAAAGTTTTGAAATTTGGAGTTGCGATCGGGCAAATTGCGAAAAAAGGAATTATTCCTTCAGAAGAACTTGCGTTGAGTGCTGATTTAATGTCAGACGAAATCGCTACCATAGAATTGACTCGGCTAGAAGCGCTGAAATATCTCAAAGGGGAAACATTTCCTAAGTCGGGAAAAGATGGCTGGACTATCGCAACATACAAAGGTCAAGGGCTTGGATGGATAAAACAAATTGGCCACAGATTCAATAACAATTATCCGAAAGAATGGCGCATCAGAATGAAAATTGCCGAATGAAACACTTAAAAGTAATTTTATATTCAGCTACACTCTGGGTTGTAATCACTTCATGTACCGACTACGATAAAAAAAACCAACGCTTCGTTTTTACCAATCCAGAAGACACCTCTTCACGTGTCTTGGAGCGTTACAAATACTTCATCGATACTCCTGTTTGTACAGATGATGCAGTGAGTGGTTGTTATAAAGGTGTAGAATTCGTGGATCAGGAGTATGCCGAAAAACTTCACCTCACGGGAACAGACATTGCCCATAATTATTCGAACATGATTTCCAGATATGTTGGAGATCACCTCAAAAAACTATACCGCGAAGGCAAATACTCCAAGGTGGACCTCAAGCGTATACAAATGACAACAAGAGGAATGGGTGATGGAGACCGTTATGTTGAATACTACATTCGAATTCCAATCGTGAAAACATCCAAGAAAAAAGCCATGACCGGATTTGATCACTCTGGTGGCTGGGGCCACACGCCAGACTTGCGTCAGAGAAAAAAAGACCTATTGAAAGGATCCATAGTGAAATGGAAAAAATTGAACATAAGTAGCCTATACAAAACACCCGAAGGTTTGGAAGAATATTGGATCCAATGGCAACATACCTCCCTTCAATGAATATTTTTTTTAATATGCGCGCATAGTATTAAATAGATGTTTAACTTAGCACTTTGAACAACGTTAATAAGTTTTATGTCAACACAGAATGTTAACCCGCTAAAAGGAGGAGAGTTTCTGATAAGAAAAACTGAACCGCAAGATATTTTCATTCCTGAAGAATGGAATGAGGAACAATTAATGATTGGCCAAATGTGCGATGATTTCATTCAGCAGGAAATCATTCCAAACATCGAACGGATCGACAAAATGGAGGAAGGTCTCATGCCAGCCTTACTTGACATGGCAGGTGAATTGGGAATGCTTGGTATGTCGGTGCCCGAGGAACTTGGAGGAATGGGGGTTGACTTCAAAACTTCATTGCTCGCCACAGAACACCTGGGTAAAGGGTATTCTTTTTCAGTAGCCTATGGGGCGCACACAGGTATCGGTACACTTCCCCTACTCTACTACGGAACGGAGGAACAAAAATCTAAATACATACCAAAACTTGCAACAGGAGAATGGAAAGCAGCTTACTGTCTTACCGAACCCGGATCTGGTTCGGATGCAAATTCAGGTAAAACAAAAGCAATTCTTTCAGAAGACGGAAAACATTACGTTCTGAATGGACAAAAAATGTGGATTACCAATGGAGGATTTGCTCACTTCATGACCGTTTTTGCGAAAATTGATGATGATAAAAACTTGTCCGCCTTTCTGGTTGAAGCAGCTTGGGAAGGCATTAGCCTTAACCCGGAAGAAAAGAAAATGGGAATCAAAGGCTCCTCTACGCGGCAGGTATTTTTTAATAACGTCAAAGTTCCGGTAGAAAATCTACTTTCAGAAAGAGAAAATGGTTTTAAGATCGCGATTAACATCCTCAATATTTCTTGTCGATAGCGGTATGCCCAAAGGACAAGCAACCTTGAAGGGAATCGAACAATTTGCTGCTGAGTGTGCGATGCTTAAAGTTGCAGGTTCAGAATGCTTGGATTATGTTGTTGATGAAGCTGTACAAATGTATGGTGGAATGGGTTATTCCGCAGAAGCACCGGTCGAAAGAGCCTATCGCGATGCTCGGATCAATCGGATTTTCGAAGGAACCAATGAAATCAACAGAATGCTGACGGTAGATATGATCCTGAAGCGAGCTATGAAAGGTGAACTTGATCTTATGGGCCCTGCCATGAAAGTTGCCGGAGAGCTCATGAGTATTCCCGAAATGGGAGATGCTCCTGAAGGTTTGTTCGGCAACGAGCATAAATACCTCGAAAACTTTAAGAAAACACTTTTAATGGTGGCTGGGTCTGCTGTCCAAAAATTAATGATGACCTTATCCAAAGAACAAGAGATCCTGATGAATATCGCCGATATGGCAATTTGGATTTATCAAGCTGAGTCGGCTCTTCTTAGGGTAGAAAAGATGATTTCCTTAAAAGGAGAGTCGGAGTATGCAGCACAAATCGCAATGGTGAAAACCTATTTCTTTGATGCTGCAGACAGAATAGAAAAAGCAGGTAAAGATGCGCTTTGCTCGTTTGCCGAAGGAGATGAATTGCGTATGATGCTCATGGGATTGAAAAGGTTTACCAAAGTTGAACCTTTCAATATCAAAGAAGCAAGACAACTCATTGCCTCTCATATAATTGAGAAAAATAAATACTGTTATTGATATTGTTAAAATTTGATGGAAGGCCTTTTTTAGTTGGCGCGCACCAGCACTATTCCATCGGCCTCAAAGCAAAACTCCTTTTTCGGTTGGGATATTTTTTCTATTTCTTCCTTCGAACGTCCTGCATCTTCAGCAAAATGCTTTTGCATTTCAACAGAAATTTCATCCCAATAAGCGTACCCATGAAAAAAAGCAATGGTTCCCGGTTTTGTTTTTACGGGAATAGTAAAGTGATCTTTGAATCTCACTCGGAAAGCCTCCCCTTGCGAATTATTCACGGTAACCCAACATCCTGCCGCCTGACATATTTCAACTAAGGGTGCCGTAAAAGTAAACTCCGTTCGCTCAGTGTTTTGATTCATCCCATTAACTACATTGGAAACACTCACTGACAAAGAAGTATCCACTTTTACCGGTCCGTAATGTTTACCCAACTTTTGTCCGAAGGATTGACCAGATAAAATTAAAAACACACAAAAAGAAAGGCAAACAGCTTTCATGGCAGTAAAATTTATAAACCGAAAAATGACTTTATTTATTTTAAATACTTTTCAAAGAAAGCATAAGTCTCAAATTCGCTACCGTCCACTGAAACCTTCTGAACACCACAAGCAGACAAAAAACGTACGATGACCTGTCTGCTTTTTTCATCATTGGAAACCATTGTAATGTGAGCATTTTGATTCTTATCATCATATGCGACGGTAAACATGTGCACATAATAGGAGGCGTTTTTCTCAACTTGAGGTTTGTCGAGTTTTCCCGGCAACTGAATATCAAATTGTCCCGACTTTTTGCCATCTGCAAGCACTGAAGCGGATGCCTTTGCCACATTTCCCTCTTGAGCATTTGCGCTTAAAAGGACTGTACTTAAAACTGAAATAAGGAATACTCGAAACATCTTCTCTAAATTTAAATCAACACTTGACCAAATTACAATTATTTTACCAAATTTACGAGATGCAACATTTTTTTTCGGGAAGCAAAGACAAGAACAAATTAGATGCTGGATGTGACGAAGCCGGACGCGGTTGCCTTGCCGGTCCTGTCGTTGCAGCAGCAGTTGTCTTGCCAGCTGATTTCAAGCATCCTTTTCTGAATGATTCCAAAAAGCTAAGTAAAAAACAAAGAGATGCACTGCGTCCTTTGATTGAAAAAGAGGCTTTAAGCTTTGGTGTTGGGTTCGTGAGCCACGAGGAAATCGATGAAATAAATATCCTGAGGGCAAGCTTCCTCGCGATGCACAAGGCATTAGATCAGCTATCTTTAACCCCAGACATTATTCTCATCGACGGAAACAGATTTGACCCATATCACACTCTCCCCCATAAATGTGTTGTCAAAGGAGACGCTACCTTTTTGAGTATTGCTGCTGCATCCGTTTTAGCAAAAACATATCGAGATGAATATATGTTAAAACTGCACAACTCATTCCCGGAGTATCATTGGAACAAAAACAAAGGTTATCCCACTCTAGAGCACAGGAATGCCATTAAAGTGTTCGGAGAAACTGAGTGGCACAGAAAATCTTTCACACTTCTATCTCCCAACCAGCTCAGCTTGTTTGATTAAACAAGCGAATGTTCATTAGATTACAAAAAGTGTGTAAATTCATCCCTTCATTCCTCTAATTTTGGCTTAACCGGAACTTATGTTCGCAAGATATCTTTTCATTGCACTCGGGATTGCCAGCCTGCTTTGGGTAGGCTACGTGGCTGCTGACCTCATTGATCAGCGAAATGCATTTGCTCCAACGTCTGTATTTGGGAAAGAAGATGGAAAAGTACTTATTCTTAATCGTCTTGATGAAACCGAAATCCAAGGCTTGCCTTTCAAAACAATTCCCAAAAACAGGGAGATTATTCAGCTATTCAAACCGTTAATAAAAGAAATAACCGGTCTTTACATCAGTGCCTCTAGAAGGGTAATTCTTATGGAAACTGCCAATGAATGGAGTAAGAATGACGTAAACGAGTTATTAAAAAAAACCGGTATAAAGTTTAAATCCACCAATTTTCGTTCATTCGAGTTTGGAGGTTACATAATCGAATACCATAAAAACGCACTCTATTTCCATGACGAAAACATCAAAACCAGTATAGATGAATCGTGGGGTAATTTCGATCGAAAAGCCAGTGTTGCGATCGTTGAATTTTCAGGAAATCAACCAACAGTCTTCGAAGTTTACCTTCGTGGTAAAGGAAAGGTAGAGTTTATTACAAAAAACCTGGAAAAACTTAAGGGAAAACAGATTGATGA
>JAJTDX010000034.1 GCA_021298235.1 Cryomorphaceae bacterium
ATTTAAAATGGCACTCATTAATTTACGACATTCAAAACACAAAGATTGCTGCCTTGTTAACCCCTGGAGTATACAGCAATGAGCTTGACGGATACGCCATTAAGGTTTCGGAGGGAACAGATGACGAATTCAAAGACATTCTGATTCATGATCACACCAATCCCAAAGAGATTAAAACCGTTAGAGCTAAAGAAGGAAAATTGTACAAATCCGTAATGGAAAATACCTTTTCTTTGAACTAAAAGACGGATCCGTATCAGAAGAGCTGGCTCCACAATCTCCTACCTTTGGTCCAGACGGAAAGCCTCATCCAGGCAAACATTCCGCTCGACCTTCTAGAAGAAGTCATTTCGAGCAAGCCACTTATAAAATCAATTTGACTGGTTTTTCTCTGCAGCGAACTGAAGACGAGCTATTTGCGGACAAACATGAAATGTTGAACGTTTTTCAGATCTATCATGCACTGGATTCCGTTAAAAACAATGGCAGAAAGATCAACAAAAATTTTCTCAAAAGTTTAAAGAACGATCATCCATACTTCCAATCCCTCGCATACAGAAGATCTGCGAAAAATAATGACCCTGCACTTCAAAATCTGCAAATTAAAGAGTTACCAAAAGAAGCAATACTCTATGACTCCCTTTCTTCGCGACAAAAGACCAAAGCGGTTTCGCTGGCTCAGGCAAAGCTTCGACGCAAGAATCAAAACCTTGAGTCACAGATAGCTTTTTTCAAAGCTCAAGACAAGGACATGAATGCCTATTGGATTGAATTCCACAGAAAATTCGCCCTAACAGCGACCATTGTCGTACTCTTTTTTATCGGAGCACCACTTGGTGCCATTGTGAGAAAAGGTGGATTCGGTGCTCCGGTAGTTATCGCGGCACTTTTGTTCATGATCTATTTTGTTCTCATCAGTATCGGTGAAAGTTTAGCAAACTCCGAAGTGGTCTCGCCTTTTCTGGGAATGTGGTTCGCGACTATGGTTCTCACCCCTGTTGCACTTGTTCTTCTTCGTGCTGCGGCAAATGACTCCCCTGTTTTAAATTTAGAAAATTGGTCATTCCTTAAAAAGAAAAGAATTGCTCGAAATGGAAATTCTTCATCTGACCAATAAACCAATTTATCCTGCCGTAGACGGCGGATGCAAAGCTATGGCTCAAATGCTAAACTGTATTATTGACTGTGGGTGCGCTATCGATCATGTAGCTTTATCCACCGAAAAGCATCCGTTTAATGAAGTAAATTATCCCGAAGAGATCCGACAGAAGATCAGTTTGAAAACAGTATCTATAGATACTAAAGTTAAACCAATCGATGCATTCAAGTCACTATTGACGGGAAAATCCTATAATATCAGTCGCTTCGACAACTTACATGCTCACGAAGAGCTTAAAACGATGCTCCATTCTAAGAGGTATGATTTAGTTTTTTTGGAAAGCTTGTACTGCACTCCTTACATCCATACGATTCGCTCACATTCCAAGGCTAAGATTATTTTAAGAACCCACAATGTCGAACATTCACTTTGGGAGCAACTTGGTAAGAGTTTGAAGCCGGGATTGAAAAAATGGTACCTAAAGAAATTGGCAAATCAGCTAAAGCAGTTTGAAAACAACATCGTGAAAAAAGTAGATAAGATTTTCAGTATCAGTCAAGAAGATACCAAATACTTTAAAAAACGTGTCGACTCAAGTAAGGTGTGTACTGTTCCAGTCAGCATCGATCAAAATCAGAGAAAAGTTGACGACAATGTAAATCGCATCTTTTTCGTTGGTTCAATGAATTGGCAACCAAATATTGACGCAGCAAATTTCTTAGTCCATTCCATTTTTCCTAAAATTCGTTCCATACTTCCTGACGTTGAACTTCATATTGCGGGATCATACATGAATAATCTGTTTCCTTCAAATGCGGATTCCGGAGTCTTCAATCATGGTTTTGTGGAGGATCTGAACTCTTTCATGTGCTCCAATGGAATTATGGTTGCTCCGATCCGATCTAGCTCAGGAGTTCGAATCAAAATGCTGGAAGCCATGTCCTTAGGAATACCCATCGTAACTTTTCCTGAAGGCGCCCTTGGCATTGAAGCGACTCATGGATTGTGTATTGTAACTAATGAATCTCAAATGATGGATACTGTCATTGGATTAATTCAAGATGTAAAAAGTCGTCGAACTTTGGGTGAGCAAGCTTGGAACTTTGTTGGGGAGCACTATACTCGCAAACAAATAGTAAAACAAATAAGGGATGAATTCAAAAGCATCTAAGCCAAAGCTGCTAATCGTTCTGTCGCGATTTCCCTATCCCTTGGAAAAAGGCGATAAGTTAAGGGCTTATTATCAGATCAGGGCGTTGTCGGTGCACTACCGCATCTTCCTTTTTTGTCTATCTGAGGAAAATGTTAACCAATCACAGGTAGACCATATTTCTGACTATTGTGAGAAAATAATCTGGGAAAAGCTTACTAAAAGAGGTATCTATTTCCGATTAATCCTAAATAGTTTTGGATCCCTCCCCTTCCAGGTTGCCTATTTTAATTCTGCTTCGGCTAAATCTAAATTAATGCAACTCGTTGACATTATAAAACCAGATCATATTTATTGTCAGCTTATTCGAACAACCGAGCTCATTAAAAACTACCATGTATGTCCTAAGACATTAGATTTCATGGATGCTCTTTCTATTGGCATGGAACGAAGAGCATCACGGGTCAAAGGAATCATGAAAATGCTTTTTCGAGAGGAGGCAAAAAGATTGCGTGAATATGAACGGCGAATTTTCAATTATTTTGAGAACCATTTGATCATTAGCAAACAGGATCTGTATCATATTTCACATCCGGAACAAAAAAACATTGTTGTTGTCCCAAATGGAATAGATGAGTACTTCTTTGAAAAAAATACTGTTGCCAAAGAGTATGATTTGGTATTTGTTGGAAATCTCAGTTACGCCCCAAACATCGAAGCAGCAACCTTCCTTATAAAAGAGCTCTTGCCAAGGCTTCCAAACAGAAATCTACTCTTAGCTGGAGCGACACCAACTTCTGAAATTCTGAAACTTGCAAAAGAAAATAAAAATGTCTTTGTTTCCGGTTGGACAGAAGACATTCGGGATTCTTACAGAAAAGGAAGAATTTTCATTGCGCCCATGTTTATAGGAACTGGAATGCAGAACAAATTGTTGGAGGCAATGGCACTTGGAACACCGTGTATCACAACCTCTCTTGCAAACAATGCTATTCAAGCCGAGAACAAAGTCCATCTTCTCGTAGCTGATAACATTAACAATATGACTGAAGCGATAGAAAATCTTGAAAAAGATGAAACCCTCAAAGAACATCTTATCGAGCACGCCCGAAAGTTTGTGAAAGAAAATTATACTTGGGAAAAATCCGCTAAACAAATACACGCTCTGATCAGTGGACAAACGGCAGAATAAATAGTACCTTTGCAACACAATTTGACGCATGGAGTTTCAGCTAAACACAATTGAAGAGGCCATTCAGGAAATCCGTGATGGGAAGGTAATTATTGTTGTAGATGATGAGGACAGGGAAAACGAGGGTGATTTTCTTACCGCAGCAAGAAATATATCACCTGAAATCATCAATTTTATGGCCACCCACGGAAGAGGTCTCATTTGTGCTCCATTGGTTGAAGACCGTTGTGATGAGCTTGGCCTCGATCTTATGGTTAAGAGCAACTCAGCAGCCTATGAAACTCCATTCACTATCTCAGTAGACCTTATAGGGCATGGATGCACAACAGGAATTTCGGCCAGCGATCGATCAAAAACCATTCAAGCGCTAATCAATCCGGAGACTCGTCCGGAAGAACTGGGAAAGCCAGGTCACATTTTTCCACTGCGCGCGAAAAAAGGAGGTGTGCTTCGAAGAGCTGGTCATACGGAGGCTGCGATTGATCTTGCCCGCATGGCAGGATTCGAACCGGCCGGTGTCATCGTAGAGATCCTCAACGAAGACGGGACAATGGCCCGTTTGCCTCAGCTTATAGAAATTGCCAAAAAGTTCGAATTGAAGATCATTTCTATCGAAGACTTAATAGAATACCGAATCAAAAATGAATCTCTCATCGAGCAGATTGTCGACGTAGACATGCCAACCACACGGGGTGCTTTCAATCTTGTTGCATTTCGCGAGATCAATTCTGGGATAGAACATCTGGCACTTGTTAAAGGGCAATGGGAAGAAAATGAATCCTTACTCGTTCGAGTGCATTCCTCATGTTTGACAGGCGACATATTTGGTTCGTGTCGCTGCGATTGCGGTCCCCAACTACATAAGGCCATGGAAATGATCGAAAAAGAAGGGAAAGGAGCAATTATTTACATGAATCAAGAAGGCCGTGGAATTGGATTGATTAACAAGCTTAAAGCTTATAAGCTTCAAGAAGAAGGTTACGACACACTCGAAGCGAATTTAAAGTTGGGATTTAAGGGTGATGAAAGAGATTATGGCATTGGTGCTCAAATAATTCGTTCACTTGGAATAAAAAAAATGAGATTACTTTCAAATAATCCTAAAAAGCGCACAGGACTTATTGGTTACGGTATCGAAATAGTCGAAAATGTCTCACTGGAAATTGAGAGTAATATTCACAATGAATCCTACCTTATTACAAAACGTGATAAGATGGGGCACTCCATTAAAGTCAATAAATGATGTTATCGGCCAAAGGAATTACGCGCTCGTTCGGTGAACTTCAGATCCTCAAAGGAATCGATCTTGAAATTGCAGAAGGAGAAGTTGTTTCGATTGTCGGTTCTTCTGGTGCCGGAAAAACGACCTTGCTTCAGATTTTAGGGACTCTGGATAAACCGAACAGTGGTCAACTATTACTGAATGGAAAAGATCCGTTCAGTTTAACATCAACTCAACTTTCGCGCTTCAGAAATCAATCCATCGGATTTATTTTTCAGTTTCATCAATTGCTTCCTGAATTTACGGCTGCGGAAAACGTTATGCTTCCAGCGCTAATTGCTGGCATGAACAAAAGTGATGCGCGACAAAGGGCCATTGCGCTAATTGAGGTTATAGGACTTAAGCACCGTGCAGATCATCGTCCTTCCGAGCTTTCGGGCGGTGAACAGCAACGAATTGCGGTTTGCAGGGCACTCGTCAATAAACCAAGCGTTGTTTTTGCTGACGAACCTTCAGGAAACCTAGATTCCGCAAATTCTGAAGAATTACACAAGCTATTTTTTGAGCTTAGAGAAAAATTCAATCAAACGTTTATTATTGTTACACACAACGAGACGCTCGCAGGAATGGCTGACAGAAGGTTAGTAATGCGAGATGGTCTGATCGTTCAGTAATGAATCAAACAGAGCTCAAAGAATTTTTGGATTATAAGGCTGACACCTTTGAAAACAGCTCTTTTCTCGAATCCGACCCAATCACTCTCCCCCATCGTTTTCAAAACAAAGAAGATATAGAAATTACTGCTTTTTTAATCGCAACCATTGCCTGGGGCAACAGAAAAAGTATAATTCAAAGCGGTGAGAGAATTCTGGAAATCATGGAATACCAACCGAAAGAATTTATCCTTTCCTTTGATTCTCAGAACAAACTAAATTCACGTTTTGTACATAGGACATTCAACAGCGAGGACCTACACTATTTTTTCGCCAGGCTAAATCACATTTACAAGGAGGGAGGACTCGAACATTCCTTCAGAAAATCCAAACCCAACGATACAGTTAAAGAACGAATACATCTTTTTCGAACAAGATTTTTTGGAAATGACACGGAGCATCGCTCTTTCAAACACGTTTCCGATCCAATGAAAAATTCAGCCGCAAAAAGATTAAACATGTTTTTACGATGGATGGTGAGGGATTCGTCACGCGGTGTGGACTTTGGAATTTGGAAAAACTTCCAATCTTCAGAACTCTACATACCACTCGATGTTCATACAGGTAACGTAGCTCGCAAATTGGGACTTTTAAGTCGAAAACAAGATGACTGGAAAGCACTGGAAGAGCTTATGACAGAATTACGAAAAATGGATTCGAATGATCCTGTGAAATACGATTTTGCCTTATTTGGACTCGGAGCTTTTGAATCGTTCTAGAACAACTTGATTATCACTCAAAGTCCTCCTCGGATAAACCTTTCCAATCAATTGATCCTTGAATAAAGTTTTGTATTTCTTCCAGTGAAATATTTGAAGAGGCCAACCCTTCTTCAAAAAACTTACTTTCGTTTTCGGAATAATTGCCATCTACCAACAAGGTTTGGTATACAACCGATAAAATTCTGATTTTCAATTCACGCTCCAAACCTTCGAAATAATTGTCCGACCATTCCACAACACCATCAAAATCACGCTCGAGCTCAGGCATGATAGCTTCAAGGGCAGCTTGATAATTAAATTCTTCTTTTCCAAATAAAGAACTTTCAACTGAATTTGCCAGAATTAAATCCATGAACGTTTGTCCTAGCATTTCCCCGATTTTTTCTCCAGATTGAGGATCTTCGACGTTATCGATTGAATTGGCAAGTAATGAAAATACAAATGTAACTTTGAGTGCATCAGACAGCTCTTGGTTCGATAGTGATCTAGAATAGTTTTCCATGCTTCATTTATTTCTGCAGCGAATATATCTTTTCTTTTTAGATTAATCAATTGAAACATTTAGTTGTTAGCTAATGGATAGATTCAAAGGATGGGATTCCCAAGATTTTCTTACATTTGACATATGAGATTTGTTTACCCTGAATTCCTATGGGCACTTCTGTTTCTGATCATTCCCATACTTATTCACTTTTTCAATTTTAGGCGATACAAGACTCTATACTTCTCAAGTTTGAATTTCATTAAACGCGTGCAGGAAGAAACGCGCTCAACGAAAAAACTCAAACATCTTCTTGTTTTAATTTCAAGATTATTGGCGCTTGCTTGTTTGATTGTTGCTTTCGCTCAACCTTACATTCCTGCAACGAAAACAGCCACGAAATCAGGCCGGTCCGTCATTTCCATTTACATAGACAACTCTTTTTCAATGACAGCCAAAGGGACGGAGGGCGAATTGCTGTCAGAAGCCCGCGAAACAGCTCGAAGAATGATTGAAAATGCCGCACGAAACACCCTTTTCTTGCTTCACACAAATATGATGAATGGCATTGAACAGCGGGTCGTTTCCTCTCCGGATGCTTTGGAAAGACTGGACAAAATTGAGCCCTCTCCAATCACACGAAGACTGGATGATGTTCTCAAATGGCAACGTGCTGCACTTAAAAAGGAAAGTGAGACAACCCAAAGAATAGGCAGTACACAACATATTCTTTTGAGTGATTTTCAGAGGAAAGACTTGAACGACTTCAACTGTGAAAAAGACGATCATTCATTCTATTATCCTATTCTCTTAAGTCCTCAAAACAAACAAAACTTAAGTGTTGACTCGGTGTATTTCTCCTCCCCTGTCCACAAAAAGGGAATGAATAACGAACTACATATTCGTTTAAAGAACCATGGAGACAGGGCAATTACAAATGCGGATGTTCATGCCGAGATTGGTAACATCAAACGGGATGTTTTTGTCGATGTTGCAGCAAATTCCTATGTAGAAACAGTTGTCAATTACACTGAACCTTCCTCTGGACAGAAACAAGGGAAAATTAGCTTGAATGACAAACAATTGTTTTGGGATGACGCGTATTATTTTTCTTACACCGTGATTGACCATTCCAATGTACTTGTAATCAACGCAGAAAATGCTCAGGCACCCGTAGAACGGGTTTTTAAGCTGGAGCCTTTCTACAAGCTTAAAACAATTCGTGAGTATGAATTTTCAGCTGATTTGTTGAACGGAACAGACCTTGTTGTTTTGAACGGACTCAATGATCCTTCCTCAGGATTTACGGATGAAATTGTTTCTTTCTGCAAATTAGGCGGGACAGTCGCAATATTTCCGGGACCAGAAAGTCAAGTATCCTCATGGAACGTATTGTTGAGTGAAATAGGCCTACCGCTTTTGGGCACTAAAATTTCCAGCGGAACAAGAATAAAGACGTTGAATTACGAAGATCCTTTTTTCGATGGAATGTTTGAAAAAAAGAAAAGTGATCTCAGAATGCCATCTGTCAACACGCTTTACCGCTGTACAGCAGGAAACAAAAGTGATTATCTTCCGCTTATAGTGACAGAAAACGGACAACCTCTTTTTCTCAGGTCAGGAGGTGACTTAAATGCTTTTCTGATGTGCTCTTCCCTTGAAAGTAAGCACGGAAATTTTACAAGCAATGCCCTTTTCCCCTCCATACTCTTGAGAGTGGGAGAAATGAGTCAACGCAAATCACCCGTGTCACTAACTATTGGTGGTGAAGCGTTTTTTCCGATTTATAAAACACTAAAAAATGACCGTCCACTCAAGATCAAGGGAAATAAAATTGAGTTCGTGCCACAACTTTTGAGCTCCGGCTTCACTTCTACCCTCTCTCTGACTGGTCAGGAGGCAATTGAAACTTTGATTGCCGGAAATTACAATGTGATGGATGAAGAGATCAACGTAGCACCACTTTCTTTAAATTACGACCGACTTGAATCAAGCACAGATTACTGTTCCACATCAGAAATAGAGGACATTATGGAAAATACTGGTCTTAAAAATGTTTCTTCACAAGAGATCAAAGAAGGCCAAAGTGTGACCAAAATTGACATTGAAAAACCATTTGAATATTGGAAATGGTTTATTTCCTTAACCTTAGTATTTTTATTCACTGAATTAGCCTTGCTGAAATTTCTGAAATAAGTTATGAAGATCCTCTTGAAAAATGCAATTATCGCAGATCCGCTTTCGAGTCACAAAGGAAAGAAGACCGACCTTCTCATCAACAATGGTATAATTGAAAAGATTTCCAACGACATACAAGAAGAAGACGCCATCCTTGTTGAAAGTCTTAACCTTCACGTATCTCAAGGTTGGGTGGATCTTAAATCTCACTTTTGTGATCCGGGAGAAGAACATAAAGAAACCATACAAAGCGGTCTTGATTCGGCAGCCTATGGAGGATTTACACACGTGGCCACCTTACCTTCGACCTCACCTGTTACTGACGGAAAAACTTCTGTAGAATACCTCCTAAAACGTTCTGAGGACCATGTTGTCACGCTTCATCCGTCGGGTGCAATCACAGAAAAGCTCAAGGGTGAACATTTGGCGGAAATGTTTGACATGTATCAAGCAGGAGTTCGTCTGTTCACCGATGACCTCACGCCTGTAAGCTCGGGAATTTTATACCGCGCCCTCCTTTACAGCCGAAACTTCAATGGCAAGATCGTCACTTTTCCCAGGGACTTTTCGCTTGCTGGATCGGGAATGGTAAATGAAGGAGAAGCCTCTACTCGAACTGGATTGAAAGCAAATCCATCAATAGCAGAGGTTATTCAGTTGGAACGGAATTTACGTCTTCTGGAATATACAGAATCAAAAATGCATGTTACTGGCATCTCTTGTGCTGAATCTGTTCGTCTCATTGGAGAAGCAAAGTCAAAAGGCCTTCAGGTGACCGCAGATGTTCATGTCATGAATTTATTATTCAACGAAACGTCAGTTTTGGGTTTTGACACGAACTTTAAAGTTATGCCTCCCCTGCGCAGGGAGTCGGACAGGCTTGCACTCATCGAGGGTATTCGCAATGGAATCATTGATACAATTGTCAGTGATCACAGGCCTCACGATAAAGAGGAAAAAGACGTTGAATTCGATCATGCCTCCTTCGGTTGTATTCAATTGCAAACTATGTTCAGCGCCTTGAATGGCGAAAAAGCACTGAGCACAGAGACACTCATACAATCCTTGAGCATCAATGCAAGATCGATTGGAGAAATTCAAAACTACCCTATCGAGGTTGGGGTAAAGGCCGATATTACGGCATTCGATCCGACAATTAAGTGGACTTTTGCTAAAGAAAAAATCATTTCTAACGTGGAAAATTCGCCATTTGTTGGTAAAGAAGTAACAGGTAAAGTTGTTGCGGTCATCAATAATGGTAAATTAGCTATTCGAGAATAAAAACGAATGTCAGACAAACGATCTTTTTTAAAGCAATTCTGGAAAGAAAAGAAAATGGTGGGATCTATGACGCCCAGCTCCCGTTTTCTGACACTTAAAATGCTTGAAAATATTGATTTTGAATCATCAAGGATACTTATTGAGCTAGGTCCCGGAAATGGCGTTTTCACAGAAAAGATCATTGAAAAGCTTCATCCTGAGGCAAAATTACTTGTATTCGAATTAAATGAACAGTTCTATCATGCACTGACTCAAAAATTTAAAGATCCTAGAGTCATACTTATCCACGATTCAGCTGAAAATATCAATGAATACCTCCAACAAAATGGAATGAATCACGCCGATGCTGTAATTTCCTCCCTGCCACTCGCAAATTTCCCCATAGAGCTTCAGGAAAAAATCCTCGGAAGCGCTGCCGAATGTTTGGGTGAAAACGGAAAATACATTCAATTTCAATATTCATTGATGTCAAAGAAAAACTTGGATAAAGTATTTGGAGACATCAAAATCACCTTTACTCCATTAAACTTCCCTCCGGCTTTCATATACACGTGTCAAAGAAATATGACCTCATGAAAGAAGAAATAAAAGAAAATCTTCATAATCCGAAAAAACTTGAGGAACTCTATCAATCCGACAAATCCGGTTTCAAGAATTCATTCAATGAAATCTATGAAGAAATACAGGACGAGGCAATTGCTCAATTTTGGTACGAGCGATTAAACTATTCGGCTCCTGGTATTTCCTGGGGTGGCAAAGGTGATTTACCCTTTATTCTCATTGCTTCATTAATAGCAGGCTTCATTGCTAAGCTTCCTGAATTTACCAGCATTGAAGAAGTGTTTTTCTATCCCAGAAACATTGGTTTTATAATTTTCCCAGTACTGATTGGTTATTTTGCCTGGAAACAACAATTCGACCAAAAGAAATTGCTCCTCTTGACTGGGATATTGCTGTTTGCAATATGTTTCATCAATCTTATTCCTGAAAATTCGGAGAGCCAGACGCTCATTCTTTCCTGCATTCACCTGCCTTTGTTTTTATGGGCAGTGTTGGGCTATAGCTTTACAGGTAACCGTTTTAAAGATACACATGCACGTTTGGATTATTTGAGATTTTTAGGTGATCTTGTTGTTATGACAACGCTCATCCTACTAGCAGGTGTCATTCTAACCTCCCTTACGCTTGGTTTGTTTAGTTTAATAAATGTGAACATCACCACTTTTTACATGGAATATGTTGTGGTATTCGGCGCTTCAGCAGCACCAATTGTTGGAACTTCTCTGGTTAGAACCAATCCTCAGCTTGTGAATAAAGTTTCTCCAATTATTGCAAAAGTTTTCTCGCCGCTGGTGCTTGTTACTCTTGTAACCTATTTACTCGCTATGATTGGATCTGGCAAAAACTTGTATACGGACCGTGATTTTCTCTTTATTTTCAATATGCTATTAATTGGAGTGATGGCTATCATCCTCTTTTCAGTTGTGGAAACAGACAAAAATGATCGAAGCAGGCTTGGTATTGCTATTTTGTTTGCACTTTCTGCAGTTACAGTTATTGTAAATGGAATAGCACTTTCTGCCATACTATATAGAATCTCCGAATGGGGAATTACTGCGAACAGACTTGCAGTCCTTGGAGGAAATCTCCTTATTTTATGTAATCTGATTCTGGTTTCATTGAACCTTTTGAAGAGTATAAAAAACAATGAGAACCTCTCAAAAGTAGAACAAAACATTGCTTTCTTCCTACCTATTTACAGCATTTGGACGGTCGTGGTAACTTTTCTCTTTCCCCTCCTGTTTCAATTTAAATAGGATTTTTTGAAGCTTTTACATGTCAAAACCTCCTTCACCGGATGAGGATTTTTTGTTGGTGATTTCGAGCTTTCCAAATTTATAAGAAAATGTAAGGTAATAGCGGCGCGTTAACCATTTATACGTCATATCCTGTTCAACTGTCGGCTGATCTAAATTGAGATAAAATCCCTGAACGTTGAATATATCTGATATTCTGCACCCGATTGACCACGTACCGTTTTTGAATGACTTATCAAATGCTATATCTGTTGGGGCTTTTCGTTGGACCCTTCCTTGTACTGAAACTCTTGGACCGTTATAGGCGGTAGAGACTTGGATTGAGGCTGTTTTTTTCCAGAAATCAATAACACCGTTGTATTTACAATTCCAAATGTAACCGCTTACATTCCAGTTTGCTGTTGCATAATCATCGACATAGCGGATATAATTTCCGTTCAACGAAAATGTGTTTCTGAACCATTTAAACGGCTTGTAAACTGCAATCAACTCAACACCTATGCTATGACTTTCATCAATATTGGTATAAGTAGTTGAAGAAGTGCTGGCCGTATACTCCCTGATCCTCATGATCATACCGGTTGACTTACGGTAATACACGCTCGAGGTTAGAGTGAACACACCTTTATCCGCCATATATCCCAAATCGTAGGAATCAATATACTCAGGATTCACATAGGGATTTCCGCGCATGAGGTTGTATGGATCCGCATAGCTCGTAAAAGGATTAAGCATGGACGAATTTGCGCGATTTATCCTTCGAGAATAGCTTAAACTGAACTCAGATTTTTCCGTCAAGGCATAGCGTAAATGTCCCGATGGAAAGAAATTAAAATAGTCATTGACGATCTCGATACTGTCTGAAATTAAATTTGGAATCTGGTAAGCCTGTTCGAGGCGAACGCCCACCTGATATTTGAATTTACCCAGCTGTTGACCGACAATTCCATAAAGACTGTATATCTGCTCCTTATATGAATACTTAAAGTTCGAAAGGGTATCTTCATAAAAAACACCTGAAACTGTATCCATAGATTCAGAATACGTATCAACACCCTGATTACGCAATATTGATTTTACTCCGGACTCAATTCGCATATTTTTCTTTGGAAAAAGATATGTTAAATCAAGTTGACCGGTAAAAACATTGTTTGACTCCTTATTTCTTAAACGTTGATGCAACTCTGACAGACCGGAAGGACTGCCATTTTCATAAGTGTAAATTTGGTCGTAGTATCCCTGTATACTATCCGTTCCGAGAGATTGATTGAAATCCGCGACAATATTGCCACGTTCGTTTTTAAAGTCATAGCGATAATTCAAATTAACATCAAAATTCTGTTGCTGACTTGGGTCGTTAGAGACACGCTGCCACCTAAGATAGTCACTTGAGAGACTATTCGTCTGCATATTCAGTTGATCACCTGTGCGATTGCGCTCTCCAAGGCTGCCTGTGGCTGATACCCCTAGAGACTGCCTGTGTTTTAAGGCAAGATCAAGTCCGAATTTAAAGGTGTGACCAAAATTCTGATCAGTTCCGTAACGCGTTTGATCGAGTGTTACGAGTGAATCGTTCGAGTAATATCTCCTAATGTTAGAAAAATTATTTCTGTACCCCTCCAGGTAACGACCGGCGTAACTTCCATAAACGTTAACAATCGAATTTCTGTAACTCAACGAAATGTTGCCATCGGCCACCGTGCCATTTTTTACGAATCCCGTAGCAAGATTTCCATTGATCAGGCCATTAAACCCCTTCAATTTATTCTTTTTCAACACTATATTAATAATACCGGACGTGCCGTCTGGATCATATTTCGCTGATGGATTACTCACGACCTCTATTCTCTCAATAGATCCTGCGGGCAGTGCGTCGAGTAAGGTTTTTCCGTTCCCCCCGGAAAGTGAGCTAGGTCTTCCATCAATTAGAATCGTAACTTTTCCATCCCCCCGAAGCATCACATTGCCATCCTGATCCAGTTCCACTGAAGGAATTCTACTCAATACATCGTTTGCTGTTCCACCCTTCGCCGTCAAGTCTTCGCCAACATTGAAAATCTTTTTGTCAATGCCCGCCTTTAATACATCTACCTGACCTGTAACCTTGATTTCCTGAAGATCACTTTGCTTAACTGGAAATAACTTTACAATACCCGTATTATAAACCCTTGAAGCAGATGAAATAAGCACATTATCGACAAAGGATACATCGAAGCCGACAAATACAATTTTCAGGTAATAGTTGCCTATTGGGACCTTTTCCAACAAGAATTTCCCATCTACATCCGTATATATCCCGGAAATTAAAGTGGAATCTTTCTGCGTATATACCTTTACCGAAACGTACTCCAATGGTGTATCCGATGTGCCATTAACAACCTTACCAGAAATTAAACCATCAGCACTTTGAGCGAAAATTACTCCTGAAAAAAATAGGATAGTTATAGATTTAGTCAGGAGTTTTAACATAGCATCCGGTTCAAGCGTCCCAAAATTAACCAATTCGCTAGTATCTCAGATTTTATTTGGGCCAAGTTTTAGGTAGAAGGAGATATTTTCTTAGCTTTGAATGTTTTAGAAAAATCTTTTTACTATGTCTTATCTTGTTATTCTAGCCATCCTAGGCGCTATTGTGTTTTCTTGTTTTATAACAGTTCAACAGGGAACTATAGCAGTAATTACCATGTTCGGAAAGTATCAACGGATCTTACATCCCGGATTAAATTTCAGAATTCCAATCCTTGAAAATGTTTTCAGTCGAGTATCCATTCAGAACCGTGCCATTGAAATGGAGTTTCAAGCCATAACACAGGATCAGGCGAATGTGTATTTCAAAGCAATGCTAGTCTATTCCGTTTTGGATTCGCAAGAAGAAACGATTAAAAATGTTGCCTTCAAATTCATGGATAACCGCAGTTTTTCACAAGCCTTGATCAGGACTATCGAAGGTTCCGTCAGAGGTTTTGTTGCAACAAAAAAACAAGCTGAAATCCTATTATTGAGAAGAGAAATCGTTGATGATGTGAAGGAAAGTCTGGATCAAACACTTGAAAGTTGGGGATTCCATTTGATCGATCTTCAATTGAATGACATCACCTTTGACGCAGAGATCACCTCCTCCATGGCAAAAGTGGTTGCTTCGAACAACCTTAAGGCAGCCGCAGAAAATGAAGGGCAAGCTTTGTTGATTACGAAAACTAAAGCTGCTGAGGCAGACGGAAATGCGATCAAGATTGCAGCGCAGGCGGAAAAAGAAGCTTCTCAGCTCAGAGGCCAGGGAATTGCATTGTTCAGAGAAGAGGTCGCCAAAGGGATGACAGAAGCAGCAGACAAGATGCGTGAGGCCAATCTGGATACTTCGCTCATCATGTTTTCAATGTGGACGGAATCCGTGAAAGAATTTGCAGAAAAAGGAAAAGGTAATGTGATCTTTTTGGACGGTTCAATTGACGGCCTCGACAAAACCATGAAGCAAATGATGGCCAATAACATGTTGACCAAACCTTCCAAATAAGTATTGTGAAGCAGATTCTATTCGTACTTTGTGTTGCACTAAATTGTAGCATTTACAGTCAGACCTATAATTCGGGAGATAAGGAATTGGATGCTTTTCTAACAAAATTGAACACGGATGCCAAGACCGACCTTTCTAAAATCAAAAACAACTTTGTTTCAGCATACAGTACCACGACGAATAAAATAGATGGATTATTGAATAAAGGAATGACAATTGCGGATATTTTTATGTCATTCGAAATCGCTGCTTTGACCAAAAAAAATGTGGATGACGTTGTCAAAAATTATGAAACAAATAAACAAAAAGGCTGGGGTGCAATAGCAAAAGAAATGGGAATCAAACCAGGTTCAGAAGAGTTTCACGCTTTGAAGGGCAACACCAAAAAGGCCTCAGAAAATTCAAAAGCAAAATCTGAAAATGGCAACAAGGGGAAAGGGAAAGGACAGGGTAAGAAAAATTAATTAGCTAGAATACGACTTTTCGCACCTCTCTGAATTTATCTGATTGTAGTTCTTTCTTCAATTGAACCCCAAGTTCATTTGAGCGCTCCAAATGCTTTAATGCATGTTCGAAATCACCTTTAGATTTATACAAATCAGATAATTTTCTATGGCACAATTCCATTTTAGGAATGGATCCCAATAGATTTGCTGAATCTACTCCTTTTTGAAAAAATGACTCCGCCTGTTGAAGATCACCTTCTTTATGAGCTAACTCGCCGAGCGCCACTAAATTGCTTATGGAAGAAAAAACATTGTTGTATTTCTGCCTTATCTCGAACGACTCAGTGAGATATTTACGTGCACTTTCGAATTTTCCCAGCTCACTCTCTAGAATACCAATTTCGTATAAAACACGTGACTCTTCCATCCACAGCTCGTTTTCCCGGGCTTTATTCAGTGCTCTAATGAAATAAGAAGAAGCATCAGAGAATTTGCCTTGTCCTTTAAACGCACAGCCTAACCCTATGCATGTATACGCAAAACAATTAAATTCGAGGTATTCGTCCCATTCACATTCTTTGAGTGTATGTAAATAATTTTCAATGGACAGCTCATACTCTTTCATATCATAGTACATCACTCCCATTACCCACCTCAAGACACCTTCACTTTCCCCTGTTGCCTCAATTCTCTTCAATCCAAGCCTCATTTCCTCCATTGCATTGAGGTACTCCCCTTTATTCCAAAGAATCATGGCACGCGTCATTATTCCCCACGACTGCTTCTGTGTGAATCCGTTTTTTTCTCGGTAGCTGTCCGATAATTCAAGAATCTTCAAAGCCTCATCTACTTTCCCTTTATGCCAACGTTGGTAAGCCAGCTGATCCATAATTTCGACCATCTCAGGATAAAAAGTCTCCTCTAATTCGAGTTCTGCTAGTGCTTGCTCAGCGAGCTCGTGACATTCGTTCTGCCATGTATTTGAAAACTTTCTCAAGAAATGACAAACGGCTTCCAAATATCCCCCAAAGGACTCGAATCCAGATCTTTGAATTTTATTTTTTCCGGGCATTTAATATATTATTAATTATCGCCATCGTATATTAATTTCCGGAATTTCAGAACTAATCCCAGGCAACTCCAATTTAATCACATGCGTTCCGGGAAGAACATCGATAAAGTTGTCTTCAAAACAAACAGATGGAGCAGAAGAATAAAGCCAAAGATCCCTCAAAAACTTCTTGGTAGTAATAACTGCATTTAAGGTGCCATCATCATTTTTAGTAAGATTCAACGTGACATCCTTTTCCGAAGTCTTCATGAATGACTTTGAAAGATGAGAAAAACTTCTTTGATGCACTTCACCTCTGGCATCATTCCATGAAAATTCAATGACCCAATTCTCATTATTCAATTTTTTATCTATACAGCTGTGGCAGATCCTTTCTTTCGTTAAACCACCGATTCGTTTCTTAAAATTACCCCTAAACAACTCTTTACCTTCTAAGTTGAAAATAACATAATTGACTTCCAAATTGAATGTATCAGGCTGATCTGAAACTATATAGAATTCCTGAACTCCTTCATCCGTGTATTTCGAGACTATTGCCACATCTTCATAATCTTTTTTAATTCTGTAATGCAGGGCCTTCCAATTTCCAAAATAATCGATACTTGACCAGGTAGGCGCAGGCCAGCAATCGTTCAGTTGCCAATAAAGGGTCCCCATGCATCGCGGTGCATCCAATCGATGACCGGTTACTGCCTGACCAATTGCTGTAGCTTGCGTGAGCTGAGAATAGTACACAAACTCCTCAAAGTCGGCAGGTTCACCATAAAGCAATTTAGCATGTTTCAGTATCATTCCGTTGCCAACGTAGCTCTTCTGATGGTGCTTCATCACCTCTGATTCGAGGGACCGGTCTTTTTTATCAGAAAAAGTGGCTAAAGTCGAATACTCAGGAAAACTTTGAAACCCATATTCGGCATTGAATCTTCCGATCTTTTTTCCAAGGTCAGACATCGGATCTTTACCGTGCCATACCCCCCAATAATGTTGAGTTCCATGATTATAAAATTCATCCTTCCCCCAATTGCTTAATGGCGACGTATGTATGTATGGAAGTGTTGTAAATCGCTGAACAACAGAAGGTATTAGCTGTTTGAAAAGACGATCGTATGAAAGTTCTATTTCTTTGGCATCCTCACCGTACAAATTGTATTTCGCCTGGAATCCCCAGTTTTTCCATGCTACATCTACTTCATTGTTGCCATTAAACAAAACGAGTGAAGGATGCGATGCAATTCTAGGGATTTGATATTCCAATTCACCCTTAACGTTTTCAAGAAAATCAGGATCACCAGGATACATGGCGCAAGCAAACATAAAATCCTGCCAGACCATAATTCCTAGGGAATCGCACGCATTAAAAAAAGCTTCATCCGGATAATAGCCTCCACCCCACACTCGAACCATGTTAAAATTAGATTCAGCCATTTGCCTTACCATCTCTCTAAGATTTTCATCTCTGACTTTGGCAGGGAAAATATCCTGTGGAATGTAATCTCCTCCTTTGCAAAAAACAGCTCTTCCATTTATGCGAATGACATAGCTTGTACCCCATTGATCGGGCTGCATGACCAATTCTGATGTCCTGACTCCAAAAGAAATACTTTTATCATCCAGCTTGAACCCGGTTATTGTGTTCAATTGCCATTTGTCTTTGTATAAATACTGTTCCCCATGACCTCTGGGCCACCACAGCTGCGGATCAGCTATTGTTTCATTTCTCCTGATTAACTGTTCCCCCTTCTCAATCTGAACTTGCCCGAAGAGCTCACTGTTCCAAATCATGGCTTCCGACGCCGGATGTTCCAGCTGAAGCTCAAAGTAAACATTGGCATTTTTCTGTTCGACAGACTCCGTTACACAATTAAGGGATCTAATTCTGTTCTTTGAATAGAAATTCAATGTGACGGGCTTAAGAAATCCAATCGTATTCATTCTCAATGCCCAATCCCAACCAAACTGATACTGAGGTTTGCGCGTATACGGAGCCACAGCGATGGAACCTACATCGTTTGTTGCAGGTAACTTGTAAGGTGCTTTTAAAAATGCTTCTTTGTGATATAGGACCGGCGGATAAAATACTACCTTCAAGGTATTCTGACCTTCCACAAGTTTATCCTTGATTTGAAAATGGTATGGTTTAAAGGCATTCTCCGCAAAACCTATGCGTTGGTTGTTCAGAAATATCTCACCATACGTGTCAATTCCAGGAAATTGTAATTCAACGAATTCATTCAGGAGGACATCGTTTTTTGACAAATTAAAGGAAGAAGTAAATTCCCATGTATACTCTTCGATCCACTGAAAGAGCTTTTCATTGGTTCCATAAAATGGATCTGGTAATTCCCCTGTTTCGATCAACTTCTCCTGCACTGAACCGTGTGTCCCTGCCTCGACCCAAATTCCTGTTTTGGGATGTTTAAAGATTCACAGTCTTACAAAAAATGACAAGAAAAATGGTTGCTATTCGAAAATTCACCATTGCTCTTTTGATTACCATTTACGATTGAAAGGTGCATCGACCATACCTTCAAAACCAGGTGTTTTCAAAGCATAGTTAAATCCATTGTAAACGGAGTATGAACCTACTTTACCTGTTCTATCGATGGCTAAAAAGCAACATTGCAGTCCTGACAGATCCTTATGCTTGGAAATAATGCGCTCGACCGCCATTCGGCACGCTTCGGACGGAGTATATCCCTGACGCATCAATTCAACCACCGTGTGGCTACCTGCTATTCGAATAATAGCCTCACCTAGACCTGTGGCACATGCAGCACCAACCTCATTGTCCACAAATAGTCCGGCACCAATAATAGGAGAATCACCCAATCGACCGTGCATTTTGTACGCCCAACCACTCGTCGTGCACGATCCTGAAAGATTTCCAAATTGATCTAGAGCCAACATGCCAATTGTATCGTGATTTTCATGATTGATTTCAGGCTTTTTAAAAAGTTCTTTATTCTCAGATTTCCATTTTTTGTATTCAGCTTTAACCTCTGGAATCGGAGTTTTAATTGTGTCGAAACCATGTTCGAGTGCAAACTTCTTAGCCCCTTCCCCAACAAGCATTACATGGGGGGTTTTTTCCATAATTGCGCGAGCCACAGAGATCGGATGAGCAATTCCCTCCAAAAAACCAACTGCCCCACAGCGTGACTCATGATCCATAATACATGCATCCAGCGTCACATGTCCATCCCTGTCTGGCATTCCTCCAATTCCTACACTTCGATTGCTTAAATCAGCCTCTGTGACTCGAACACCTTTTTCAACAGCGTCCAATGCTGAGCCACCTTTCGAGAGGATTTCCCAGGCTGCGGCATTGGCAGCGAGACCGTGGTTCCATGTGGAAATTATAACGGGTCCGTTTGTTTTACCTTCGAAGGACGACGTGATCATCTCACTCGCCTTAAACGGTTTAATAATGCTTAATGCAGCGCCAGTTAAACCCAATTTTAAGAATGATCTTCTTTTCTTGTCCTCCATTGCGTTAGTTTTTCATCTCCTTTGCTAACCAGGTTTGATAGTTCTTTGCTAATCGTTCATGATCCCTGTATTCAACAGTAAAATCATGACGACCTGAATAATCAGGTTTCGCCATCATGAAAATATAGTTATTTTGATCACGATTAAGCACGGCATCCACTACTTCTGTCGGTGGAATACAAATCGGACCAGGAGGCAATCCTTTGATTTTATAGGTATTATACGAGCAATCTATATCCCGATGAACATTTAGAAGTCGTTGTACACCATCCAATTTATCTCCCCAGCAAAATTTAAAGGTAGGATCAGACTGGAGCTTAATCCCTTGCTTTATGCGATTCAAATAGAGTCCTGCGATTACAGGCCATTCTTCTGAAATTCGACCTTGCTCAGAATAAACGACGCTTGCAAGCGTAACTGCTTCAGAAGGTTTTTTCAATCCTATTGAGTTAAGTTTTGTCAGTCGCTCGTTGTTCCAGAACTTTTTAAACTCGTTTGACATGCGCTCAATAAAATCCTCCTCATCCGTATCAAAATACATTTTGTAGGTATTCGGAAGAAACATCGATGGAATTTCCTCTTTAGTCATACCAAACGATTCGAGGGATTTTGCATCTTCGAGTATCGTCACAAAATCTGCACTATCCAGCAGAAGGATTTTAGAAAGTTTTCCACCCAAATCACGTATATCCCTACAATTGTTGAAGGTCACCTCAACTTCTACTTCTCCATTACCATTGCCCGCGTCATTTAATTTAAATCCATTCAAAATGGTTTTATAGGCAGTTCCCGGTTGGATTACATATTTGCCAAGCGCTATATTGTCTTTATTCAATCCCTTATATTCCCCTACCGAAAAGAAGGCATCCGAATCATCGATAATCCCTTGATATGCCAAGTCCTCGGTCAAGCGTTCCAAACTTGTAGCAGAGCGAATGTAGAATTCTTTCGCCTCTTTATTTGTAGAAACTTTTCGACTTGCAAGAAACAATGAAACTTTAGGAAGTATTAAAATGCCCCCTAGAACTACAATGCAAACTACTATTGCTAAGATTACTTTTTTAGACATATTTGAAATATTATTTCATCCAATCGCTGGCCTTTGTGCAAAAACCATTCTTTGCGTACTCCAACTTTTTCAAAACCTACTGATTTAAACAAACGAACACTTTCGTCATTATCTTCTTGTATAGAACAACTTAAATTGTGCAACGCGAGAAGATCTCTGGCATATTCGATCAAGAGAACTAGACTTTCACGGGCATACCCCTTCCCTCTTTCGGATGCTTCACCGATCAAAATACCCACCGAAGCATTCCCGTTTTTAAAGTCCGCATCATATAGATCAACTGTTCCCACTGCTTCTTGCGTGGATGTCAAACAGATCATTAATCTCAATTGACCTGTCGACCTAAAATTCTGTTGCTGTTCAATAAGTTGCATTATGGCGGTCATGGAAAATGGCACCTCAGTGTCAGTGACTTTCCAGTGCAGAGGATTGTTCTCCCACAAAAGAAGACGTGTGGCATCGCTTGTTTCCACTGAGCGGAGAAATATACTATCCGATCTTAACATTCTCCAATTCAATTAATCTGCTTTGAACACTCTCGTAATTATAGAACGGTATGCCTTCAAATACTTCAGGCAGACAAATGCCATCAACTGATTTCACTTTGTCTTGTTCAGTAAGAATTGAGAGCAGATCAAAGATTGTCCGACATTCCATCGCGTTAAAAATTTCTGCAATCGGCTTTAAACAAGTGACACCAGCGGAGGATGCAACTTCATACTTCCCAAAAATCTTAATTAGCTTTTCAGCTGACAGTTGTTCGTCAATACCTATGAAAAGCGTGGGAATTTGTTCTTTTTGAACTACCCTAAACAATGCTTCAACAGAAATCCCCTCATCTTTTCCGTTGTATTTCAGGCTATAGTATGTTCCGTCCAATGATATCCCCAAATGCGGTGGAATTTTGTTCGCATTCCAAACCCAAACCCATACACCATGCTTTAAGTTGGTTAAGTCAGCTTTTCCAATATGATGAAAATAGTAATTAGACATTGATCACTCCATTAAACACAAAAACAGCCGGTCCGGTTAAAATGATTTCAGAGAAAGATGAGTCATCCCTTAAGAAATCAACGAAAAGTTGCCCACCTTTCGTTTCTATGGTAAATTTCTGAGCCCCCTGAGAATTTTGAACAAGTGATGCAGCCAAAGCGCAAGCTGTTACGCCGGTTCCACAAGAAAGAGTTTCATTTTCCACCCCTCGTTCGTAGGTTCGAACAGTCAGATTATTTGACTTTTTAATCTCTACCAGATTTACATTGATCCCCTCCAGCTTATACTCATCCGAGTATCGGATACTTCTTCCAAATTCCAACACATCCAATTGCTCTCCGCTCCTATCAAAATGAATATAATGCGGAGAACCCGTTTGGAAAATAAAGTCCTCACCAATCTTTTCAAACCCCTTAACTTCACTCATTTCAAGCGCAATCAGTCCCCCCTTTTTTGAGGCAAAATGTACTCCATCGATGGCCTCAAACTGTATATTGGAAATATCAAATCCAAGTTGTTCGGCATATTTTACCGTACAACGCGCACCGTTTCCACAAAAACTTTTAGAGGCATCGGGATTGAAAAAGTCCATTTCAAACGAAAGCACGGGATGGCTGTTCAGACGAATGAGTCCATCTGCGCCTATGCCAAATTTCCTGTCACAAAGAAATCGAACAGTCTGCTCATCCAATCGATCGTATCTTCCATCGAGATTATTAAGCATAATAAAATCGTTTCCGGCACCCTGATATTTTGAAAATGAAATCTCCATAACCATCAACAAAAGTAAGGTATTCCCGATTAAAAAGTTGTGCTTTGCTTAACAATCTTTAACAGCGGTCAACGAACTGAAAAACATCAAATCACGTTAGTTTTGTAGTACAAATTCAACAACTATGAAAGGTAATTTAAAGTTTTTTGCACTTGGCATTCTAGGCGGCATGCTTCCGTTTGGAGCCTTTCTCTTAATGAGTGGGCCTTTTTCAGGTTTAAAGCTTTCAGATCAAGTAATTGATGGCAACAGAAACTACAATGCACGGGCAGTGTCTTTGAATGCTGGAGGGATCTCTGCACCAGATTTTATAAATGCTTCCGAAAGCTCGATCAATTCAGTGGTGCACGTAACAACAAAAGTGGTTCAGACATCCTTTCAGCGAGATCTGTTCCAGGAATTCTTTTACGGTCCGGGAGCTGGAGGTCGAGAATTCAAACAATATGGTTCTGGTTCAGGCTCGGGAGTCATCGTATCCTCTGAAGGCTACATTGTGACAAACAATCACGTTATTGAAAATGCTAGTGAAATTGAAGTAATCCTGAACGACAATAGTAAATATACGGCCAAGCTTGTAGGTACAGATCCCTCAACAGATATTGCTGTTTTAAAAATTGAAGGTTCAGGTTTTCAATCCATACCACTTGGAAACAGCGACGATCTGCATATTGGAGAATGGGTACTTGCAGTAGGTAATCCTTTCAATCTTACCTCCACTGTGACGGCAGGCATTGTTTCTGCCAAGGCAAGAAATATTAATCTTTTGTCGGACCGTACCAATGAAAATATTGTCCCAATCGAATCTTTTATTCAAACAGACGCTGCGGTGAATCCAGGAAATAGTGGAGGTGCACTTGTCAATACCAAAGGTGAGTTGATTGGAATCAACACGGCGATTGCATCCCAAACCGGGAGCTACGCGGGATACTCTTTTGCTGTACCTGTCAATCTTGTGCAAAAGGTAATGCGTGATCTGATCGATTATGGCATTGTTCAAAGAGGATATCTTGGCGTACAAATAGCAGACATAAATCAAGAGCTCAAGGAAAAGAACAGTTTACCTAATACAAAGGGAGTTTACGTTGCGAAAGTAAACGAAAATGGCTCGGCTGAAAAAGCTGGACTCAAGGACGGCGATGTCATTCTAAAAATAGGCTCTAAAGAAGTTAATTCCGTTTCTGAACTACAGGAAGAAATTGGAAAAAGACGTCCCGGTGACAAGGTAACACTTACAATCCGCAACAAATCAGGTGATGAAGAGATCAAAGAGCTTGTATTGAGAAATCGAGAGGGAGAAACCACCTTGATGTCAAAAGAGGAAATCACAAAAAATGTTGCCCTCGGTGCCACCTTTACAGAATTGAGCGCTAAGGAAAAAAAAGAACTTAACGTTACTTATGGTGTTAAAATCGCCTCTCTCAATGCCGGGAAATTAAAATCAATCGGTCTGCAACAAGGGATGGTGATCACCAAAATTAATAACGAACCAATTGAATCCGTTGAGCAACTCACAAATAAACTAAATGGGGTAAATCGTGGTGTGTTATTAGAAGTGTTATCCCCGAGCGGCAAGAAAGATTATTATGGTTTCGGTCTGTAGAAGAACGAAATCGTTCCTCTCATGTTCAGAAAGCCGGCTCAGTGTCGGCTTTTATTTTGAACGAATTTACTTTGTTGACAAAAGTTTGCAAAAATAGTAGCTGTTTTTTTTGGAAATGATTTTGTATTGGTCGTAACTTTGTGACCTATTCGCCGTTTATCCGATAATATTAATTTAATAGTTAGGTAACCCAAAAGAATGAGACAACTAAAAATTACCAAATCAATTACCAATCGTGAGAGTCAATCACTTGACAAATATCTTCAGGACATTGGTAAAGAAGAGTTAATCACTGCTGAGGAAGAGGTGGAACTCGCAAGAAGGATCAAACAAGGCGATCAGAGAGCACTTGAGAAATTAACCAGAGCGAACCTTCGATTCGTTGTATCAGTTGCAAAGCAATACCAAAATCAGGGACTTACACTTCCAGACCTTATCAACGAAGGAAATCTTGGTTTGATCAAAGCAGCTCAGAAATTTGACGAAACACGAGGATTCAAATTCATTTCCTATGCTGTATGGTGGATCAGACAGTCAATTCTTCAAGCTTTAGCAGAGCAAGCGAGAATCGTTCGATTGCCACTGAATCAGGTTGGTTCCTTAAATAAAATCAACAAAGCATTCTCACGTCTTGAGCAAGAATTTGAACGTCCACCATCAGCCGAAGAATTAGCTGAAGCATTAGAAGTGCCTGAAGACAAGATCAAGGAAAGTTTAAATGTTTCGGGTCGCCACGTTTCTATGGATGCACCACTCTCTACATCAGAAGATGGTGGTACATTGATGGATGTTATGGCTAACTCAGACGCTCCGAAAGCCGACCATGCTTTGATGGCAGAGTCTCTTCAAAAGGAAATCGAACGTTCATTGAGCACGCTTACCGACAAAGAAAGAGAAATCATAAGGCTATTCTTTGGAATCGGAATGAACCACGGTTTGACCCTCGAAGAAATCGGTGCAAAGTTCAATCTTACTCGGGAACGAGTTCGACAGATAAAGGAAAAAGCTATCCGTCGCTTGAGACATACCTCTCGAAATAAACTTTTAAAAGCCTATTTAGGATAAAAAACAATATTGAAAGGCTGTCTACGAAAGTAGTCAGCCTTTTCTTCTTTAATAAATTAATCATCAATACATTAAACTAAAAAATGGAAGCTGCTGTAGGTTACGAAAAAGAACTTAAATCTCATGTGCAAAAAGAACGTGCTGCTGTTAAATTGGCTAGCAAGGTTGGCGAACTCCTCTATGACAAAGGAATTGAGCTCGTTCTCTTTCGACATCATTTAACGGACATTACTGTCTCTGAACTTTTAAACCTGCATGAATACGCAAGAACGGTGGTAAACAAACCTATCGATGTATTCACCTCTTCCGAATTGGCTGAAGAAATTTATCTGATGGACCTTGCACCATCGAAGCTAGACATAGGGAAGCTTTCCAGTGAGTGGCTTGCAGAGCAGAGTTCGTATGATAGTAAAGCAGCATTTCTGAAAGATAAGCTTTCGGGATTCGGGGTTTCTTCTGGAAAAACAATCGAACCACGCGATGTAGTGCTTTATGGATTTGGGCGAATTGGTAGACTTGCAGCGAGAGAATTGATCAAACAAGCAGGAAAAGGACAACAGCTCCGCCTAAGAGCAATTGTAACCCGTGGCTCATCGGATTCAGATATCATTAAAAGGGCATCACTCCTAAGAAACGATTCTGTGCATGGAGCTTTCAAGGGTTCTGTAATTGAAGACCTCGAAAATAAATCTATCGTGATAAACGGTCAAATTGTTCGAATGATTGATGCAAACAATCCTGAGGACATTGATTATACTCAGTATGGGATTAACAACGCATTGGTCATCGATAATACAGGTGTTTTTACAAACCGTGAAGCCCTTTCCCGTCACTTGAAAGCAAAAGGTGTAGCCAAGGTATTACTTACTGCGCCGGGTAAAGAAATCCCAAACATCGTTTATGGAATCAATCAAAAAGACCTTGACGTTGAAAATGAAACAATTTATTCGGCTGCCTCATGTACTACGAATGCAATTTCACCTGTCATAAAAGTAGTAAATGACAATTTCGGTGTTGTTAAAGGTCACATAGAAACTGTCCACGCCTATACCAACGATCAAAACTTACTGGACAACATGCATAAAAAACCAAGGAGAGGTCGTTCAGCAGCAATCAACATGGTCATTACTTCTACAGGTGCAGGAAGTGCTGTAACTAAAGTAATTCCTGAAATGAAGGATAAATTAACCGCTAATGCTGTTCGTGTCCCAACGCCAAATGGTTCTCTCGCTATTTTAAGTCTCGAATTGAATCGAAAAACATCAGTTGAAGAGTTAAATGCAGTCTTGAGAGATGCCTCACTAAACGGGGATCTAGTAAATCAGATCTATTATTCATATGACCCAGAGCTTGTTTCCAGTGATATTATTGGTAATACATGTTGTTCCGTCTTTGATTCACATGCTACAATCGTTTCGAACGATGGAAAAAACGTGGTTCTGTACGCGTGGTATGACAATGAATTTGGATATACCAAACAAGTTATCCGCCTCGCCAAACACATTACAAAAGTTCAGCGAGCTATCTACTATTAATTCCAAGGTAAGAACTAAAAAGGGGCTTAGATATCTAAGCCCCTTTTTTAATTACTTATTTTTAATCATCCTATCGAATTCCAGAAGCCTTAAGACACTTGCGAACTCTTCTTTCATGTGCCTCTCGTTCCTCGGGCGTGCGCGCAGGGTCTTGAATTCTAAAGGCCTGACATTTTTTGTCGACAACATCCCATCGAGCCATTAATTTATCATCCGAATTACCCCCTTTAATCGCCTTGTCAATAGAATCATTTACAACAACACAATGACAAAAATCCCATTGCTCTCCGTATTTCTCTTCGATTTTTGCGATGGACTCTTTTAATTCCGTGCTGTCAGAGAGACTTCCGGTAGAGGATTTAGACTTGACCAATGCCTCATCTAAACTTTGTTCTTTCACATTCAGATTTAAACCACACTCCTCACATTCCGCGCAAACTTTTTCATTTTCTTGGCATGAATAAAGGATAAAGGAAACAATAAAAAGCAGGATACTAGGTCTCATAATCAGTTGAATATAGTTGCAAATTTAGAACATCCCTTTCAGGAGTCAAGCAACATATTCAAAGAGATATCAACAATATATTGATCAACTATAAGCTTTGAATCAACTCATCCCCTCCACGAGCGATGGCTGCTTTTTCAATTCTAAGCTTTGAACCTTCTGAATTGACTAAAACTGTTGTTTCTGCCACTTCTAATATCTTTCCATGGATACCGCCGATAGTGACAATTTTATCCCCTTGTTTAAGATTTTCTCTAAAACGTTTTAACTCCTTTTGTTTTTTCGCCTGTGGACGAATCATAAAGAAATAAAACACTACGACAACGAGAATTAGTGGAATGAGCTGCTGCATAATTTTTAATTTTTGAATTTATTTATTTTTAACAAAGGCTTTAATCGCTACTTCTGTTACCGAAGGTTCTGTATTCGCGACAATTCTAACTGATTTTGTGATTACACCCGTGGAGGTTCTTTCTGTATCGATTTCAGCCATTATCTTCCCTTTTTCGCCAGGAGCGATTGGTTTTTCAGGTTTGCTCGCAACGGTGCACGAACAAGAGCCCTTTACCTCCGCGATCACCAATGGAAACTTACCAGTATTTTCAACAATAAAGGTTGCTTTTACGAGCTCTCCTTTTACCACTTCTCCTGCATCGAACACTGGGTCCACCAAAAGTGACGTTTTGTTTCCAACCTCTACAACCTCTGAATTGGTGCAAGAAGAAAACAAAATCAACGCGAGTAAAATTCCGAATGTATATTTCATATCTAAATTAATTAATAAGGCCTCTGCCCGATTTTTGAATCTTTTTTTCTTTTCTCAAACGCTCGATTGCCTTATCGAGAATTCCGTTTATAAAGATATTGCTCTTTGGCGTACTGTAGAACTTTGCAATTTCAATATATTCGTTCAAAGTAACCTTTGTTGGTATACTATTACATACCTGAAGCTCAGTAACTGCCATTTTTAGAAGAATAATATCCATTTTCGCAATTCGGTCCAATTCCCAGTTATCGGTAAGTTCGTCAATTAAAATTTCGTTTTCATTATCCATGGATACGGTCTTTCTGAGCAGGGTCAGAATAAAATCCTTTTCATCATCATCCTTTTTATAAAGTGGCATGATCTCCGGTTTTTCCTCTTGCCGCATCAACTTAATGGTTTTTAAGACCATCGAACATGCCAGGTCAATATCATCAAGCCAATGGATGCTTTTTTCCTCAAAATAGTTGTACAATAGAGGAAAATTGGCGATTTCCACCTTAAACAAATCCAGTGCAAAGCTTCGATCAGACTCAAAGTCATTCTCCACATTATTCATGTGTGTAATATACGTCTCACTTTCGCGGATCTGAAGAAACATTTTCCTGAATAATTCACGCTTTTCATCTCCTATCCAGTTAATCTTTCGTTCTTCAGAATATTTTCTTAATTCATTGGAGGACTCAAGCAGTTGGATTATTCGGTTATCTACTAGCTTTCGATTTGGTTGTAAATCCTCTTTGGTAGGCCTGATCTTTTTTCTGTTCTCCTCAATGCGATGCTCGGCAATAGATTTTACCTCAGAGAAGGTTAACAATAAATAAATATACAGATCGTACATTCGTTCAATTGCTTCGAGCAACTCTTTTTCAGTGCGAGAGAAATTTTCACCCCCCGATTGAAAAAACGCATAAAGCGCTTGCAATACTTTGATTCTTAATTGCCTTCTATTAAGCATTACATAGGAAGTTTTACCTTACCGATTGATTCGATGCGTTCTTCAGCCATTTTATTTGCGATCTGATAGGCCGGGGTACCTTCGGATTTCGATCTTTTCACAATATTAGAAATAGTTTGATATATCTCCTCTGCCTTGCTCATTGCCCATTTGGAATCAAGACCTTTTACTTCTGAATAACAGTTAATTACCCCTCCTGCGTTAATGGCAAAATCAGGTGCATAAAT
>JAJTDX010000132.1 GCA_021298235.1 Cryomorphaceae bacterium
CAGTGAAGCTGCAGTTTGCGGTTCCCGCTCCGAAATTTGTCATATGAAGGAGATAAGTTCCAGTTGTGGGGCATGTCCATGTTAATTCTGAACCCAATCCGCAAAAGTCATCACTTGTTACTTGTATTGCATTACCAAGATCGGTAATTGTAATGTAAGGGTCTCCTGAAAATGAACCACCATTTTGGCAAAAAGAGAAGGTGTAATCACACCCTGCTGTTGCATCAAATTGGTAATAACCTCCTGTAGTAACCAGTGTGTTCCAGGTATTTGTAATCGCAGGAGTAAGCGGACCTGCGTTATTCGTACAGAGATTTTGTGCGAATGTTGAGAAGCTGGAAAGAACAGAAATAATCGCGATCAATCCGATTTTTAGTAGATTTTTTCTCATGTGTTAAAGTTGGCTAATTAGATTTTGTTAATCGTTGCTAAAGTTAAGAATTTCGTTGCGGATTTAAAAATAGTTGAACATGTAAATGAGCAATTTGAGGCTTTCATTTTTTAAATAACTACGTTGAATATAAATTAAATAATTTGTGAATGTTGAAAACTTCGTTGAAAACCTAATTGGCTAGGAAGTAGAACCCCCTTACCTAGAAATTAAATTTGTAATAATAAATAACAACAAACTAATTAACAATGCTGGGGACTATTCTGAAACGAAAATTATCGGACAACCAGGTTGCCAATATTTTCATCAATGCCATCTTCGATACGGTTGATAATGGTTTCAAAGAGGTGGCTCAATTGATAAATGAGGATATAGCATTTGTTAAGTCGCCTTCCATTGATGATAAAGATAATGGCGAGTTTGGCTTAATCGTTATCGTTGGAAATCTTTCCTTTTTGGAAAGTACATTTGATTCTGAACAGGCAGGAAGGGTGGAAAAGATCATATTTGATAAACTGGCAAAAATCTATGATATGTCGGAAGCCGATTTTGTCAAATTGATCAGGGATTATCAGTCATTTATAACAAGAGTGAATCATCCCTCGAAGAATATGATCTATGGGATGTCCAAGGCAGTGTTTCACAAGTATGGGTTGAACGAATGTCAGGACGAGTATTTTCGCCGAATGATGGCGCCGAATCCTTTGTTTCTGAAGAGAATGGATGAAGTCATGACCAATTTTATTTGGAATTGGGATGCTTTCTTCAAGAAATACAAGTTGAACTAATTCCCCAAAGCGCATTTACAATCACTGATCTTTAGGCTCTTTAATTGAGTTTTACGTGAACAACTTTCTTGGTTTCGAAGAATTCTTCTTCGAAAAATTCACTGAGGTTAAAGATCCGGTATGCATGCTTTACAGGCTTCAGTTCATCAGTGAGATCCCCACCTTTTAGATAAAGAATCCCATTTGGTAGTTGATTTTTATTGTCTCTATGGATTTTCCCTCTAGTCCAGTTAATGAATTCCGGCATAGCTGTTACAGCTCTGCTCACGATGAAGTCAAATTGACCTGGGATCTTTTCTGCGCGTTCGTGGATGCCTTTAACGTTGTTTAGCTCCAGTTCCTTGGCAACCTCATTAACGACCTTAATCTTTTTGCCGATGGAATCAACAAGCGTGAAATTACATTCAGGGAATAGGATCGCCAGAGGAATACCCGGAAAACCTCCTCCAGTTCCAATATCCAATATATCGCTGTTGCTTTTGAATTCCATTACTTTGGCAATACCAAGCGAATGAAGCACATGTCTTTCGTAAAAGTTCTCTGTATCTTTTCTGGAGATAACGTTTATTTGATCGTTCCAATGGTTATACAGAGCTTCCAAACGATTGAATTGTTCCCTTTGATGGGGAGTCAGATTGGGGAAGTACTTATCTATCAGCTGCATATTTCATTTTCCCTGTAAATCCGGGACCACAAACTTAAATGGAATCTTTGGTTTTTTCCATCATATTTGCAAGGAAGTCTCTTGCTCGGAAGAGCTGTGCTTTTACGGTGCCGAGAGGAAGGTTTAGTTCTTCGGCGATCTCTTCATAACTTAGTTCCTCGAAGTAGCGTTTTTCGACTAATTCTCGGTATCGCGGTTTCAATTTACTGACAAGCATGCGCATATGAACCACTTTTTGTCCATGTACCATGGTTTCTTCAGGGTCCATACTGTGTGCTTTTGCATCAACAAAAATAACTTCCCCGTCATCCGTTGTATATCCCGTATCCATGGAGGTCACCTTGATGCGTTTTTTTCGTATGAAGTCGATGCAGTTGTTCGATGCTATCTTAAATAGCCATGTGCTGAAAGCAAAGCTCGGCGAATATTGATCAAGTCGAGCAAAAGCTTTTCCAAAAGCTTCAATAGTAAGGTCATCAGCATCATCCTGGTGCTTGACCATTTTGAACATCAAGTAGTAAATGGACTCTCTGTAACGGTCCATTAGCTCTGCGTATGCTTACAAAACAGGTATTAAAAAGGCATAAAAGATATCCCACAAAGGAAGGAATCGTATAAAGCTGTTTTCCTTCAATTTTGCGAAACACCTACCTTGTATCCACCACTTGAACGAAGTGATTAAGATAAATACTGCTAATGTAAGCCAACGGAAATCCGTGTCAAACATCAAAATAACGAAGGAAATGATTAGTGTCAACAGGGAGAAAGGATATATTCCTAACATCCATTTTTTAATAACGTTGTATTTGGTGCTTGTGCTGTAATGCCTCGATTTTTGGCGTAACCATGAATTCCAGCTTGAATGCGGTTCCGAGTAACAATGCGCACGCGGATCGAGATTGATCGAATAATTGTTTTTTTGTGCGGCTTCTTGTATGAAAAGATCGTCGTCCCCGGATGGAAGCGAATAATGAGACTTAAAACCGTGAACGGTATTGAATAATGATCTGGTGTATGCCAGGTTACGGCCAACCCCCATATAAGGAAGTTTGGCAAGGGCCATGGAAAAATAGCTTACAGCGATATATGCTGTGTCAAAACGGATTACTTTGTTTAAGAAACCGCTTTCCTTGACATATGGGCCATAGCCTATAATTAGCTCCTTGCCGGGAATGAAGTTCGAAGCCATGCTCTTGAGCCATTCTCCTGATGATGGCTTGCAGTCGGCATCCGTAAAAAGTAAGTGTTCGTATTTTGATCCTTTTATTCCTAAGGTCAAAGGCAGTTTTTTCCCTGGTTTGAGATGTGGGCTTCTGGCAACCTCGATCACCCGAAGATGGGGGTATTGACGAGTGTATGCATTGAGAAGATGCGACGAATCATCGATCGACTGATGATTGATAACGACCACTTCGAACTCAGGGTAATTCTGTTGCAACAGAAATGGCAGATTCTCATATAGATTATCTGATTCGTTCCTCGCAGCTATAATTACGCTCACAGGTGGAAGACTTGCTTCGTTCAGAACGGGCTTGTCCCTGTAGAATGCCAATTTCCCGTAGATAAGCAAAGTATAAAGCAAATTTATCAGCGCCATAGTAGCGAAAAAACAAAAAAGGATTTGCAGCGTTTATTTTTCAACAATTTATGCACTTCGATCTCCTCCATACAGACTCCAAAACAAAGGCTCGTGCAGGGTTATTTCACACCGATCATGGGGCAATTGAAACCCCCATCTTTATGCCTGTTGGAACTGTTGGCTCGGTAAAAGGAGTGCATCAACAAGAATTGAGGGACGATATTGAGGCGCAGATCATTTTGGGAAATACTTATCACTTGTTTCTTCGACCGGGTCTTGATGTTTTGGAAGCCGCCGGTGGATTACATCAGTTCATTGGATGGGAACGTCCTATTCTTACAGATAGTGGTGGATATCAGGTTTATTCGCTTTCTGGAAGTCGCAAGATCCAGGAAGAGGGGGTTAAATTTCAGTCTCATATTGATGGGAGCTATCATTTCTTTACACCTGAAAGAGCAATAGATATTCAGCGTTCGATTGGTGCGGATATTATAATGGCTTTTGATGAATGTACACCTTACCCATGTGATTATAGCTATGCCAAGCGATCGATGCACATGACGCACCGCTGGTTGAAACGTTGTTTTGACCAAATGGCAGTTACAACTCCGAGGTATGGGTATGATCAGGCTTTGTTTCCAATAGTTCAGGGCAGTGTTTATACCGATCTGAGAATGGAATCGGCTGAAACCATAGCTTCTCATGACGCTATTGGAAATGCTATTGGAGGATTGTCAGTTGGAGAGCCGGATGAGGAGTTGTATTCAATGACAGACCTTGTTTGTTCAGTTCTTCCAAAAGAAAAACCAAGGTATCTGATGGGTGTTGGTACTCCCGTTAATTTGCTGGAGTGCATATCAATGGGAGTGGATATGTTTGACTGTGTTATGCCAAGCAGGAATGCAAGACATGGGATGTTGTTCACATCAGAAGGGATTATTAATATCAAGAACGAAAAATGGGCAATGGATTTCTCTCCGATTGACCCAAATGGAACTGCTTATGTTGATCAGGTATACACAAAAGCTTATTTGCGACATCTTATCAAAGCAAAGGAAAACCTAGGGATACAGATTGCTACAATTCATAATTTGGCATTTTATTTACAACTCGTAAAGGAGGCAAGGAAGCAGATTCTTGCAGGCACCTTCAGTCAATGGAAGGAAAAGATGATACCGAAACTGAAATATCGACTCTAGGTGAATGCTTAAAATACTTGATCGCTATATCATTCGTAAGTTCCTTACAACCTTCTTTTTCATGTTGGGGATCATTATGTTGCTGGCGATGGTATTCGATCTTTCGGAACGATTAACGGAATTCATCAACAATCAGGCACCCATTTCTGCTATTATTTTTGATTACTACCTCAATTTCATTGTTTCTTATGGGAACATGTTCTCGTCCATGATCATCTTTGTTTCGGTCATCTGGTTCACAGCTAAGCTTGCCCAGGATACGGAGATCATTCCTATGCTCAACAGTGGCAAACCTTTCCATCGATTCTTAAGGCCATACATTATCTCTGCAACAATATTAATGTTGATCTCATTGGTATTAAACCATTTCATTTTACCCAATTCAAACAGGGTTAAGCTGGATTTTGAAGCGAAATACTATAGGGATGCTATGTCAGTGGAGGATTACCATGCAGAATATCCTGGCAACAAGGTTGTTTATTTTTCAAGTTTCTACGAGGAAGAGGGCTTAGCTAATGACTTCGTTCTCGAGCAATGGGACAAGAATAATCGGATCGTTTACTTTTTGAAAGCGAGGACTGCATATAACAAGATGGGTACGGATCAATGGCGACTGACTGATTATTTTGAGCGTTATGTTGGTTATCCGAACGACAGCGTTATTGAAGGCAAAGTAAAAGATACCACATTCAATTTTCATATTGAAGAAATGGCTCAGCGTGATAATGTCGCGGAGGCAATGAGCTTCTCGGAATTGAAGCGCTTCATTCAGCGCGAGAAGGAAAAAGGTTCCGGCAAGGTCCCGATGTATGAGATCGAGCTTTATCAAAGAACCTCCTATCCTTTTGCGACATATGTTTTGACAATTATTGGTGTATCTGTGTCGTCCCGAAAGAAAAGAGGAGGGATTGGAGTTAGTATTGCCCTGGGATTGGGGATTATTTTCATTTATATCTTTGCAATGAAAGTGACAACTGTGGCTGCTATAAATGTCGGATTTCCTGCAAATATTGCTGTGTGGGTGCCTAATGTTCTTTTTGGTATAGTTGCTTATGTCCTTTACCGTTTTGCCCAGAAATGATTATGCGATTTGGTGTTCTTCTCATAATTTTCTTTTGTGGTTCAAGATCTTTGTCACAGATCGTGAACATAGAGAATCGAAGGATTTATGATGATACATTGGGTTGGAGCGGAGCATTAGATGCTGGATTTTCCGCTGTTCAGAACAAGGATCTTTTATTGAATGCGAATTTTCGTCCGCGCGTTCAGTGTAAAATGAGGAAACATTACTATCTATTCCTTACAGACTGGTACTATTCAAAAGGCGCAGATAGAATTTACGCAAATACAGGAATGGTTCATTTTAGATATGCCTATCGGCTTCAACGAGGGGAAAGCAATAAAAAAAGTCCATGGAAATGGGAGTCTTACGCACAGATCCAGTATAATCAACTACTTGATCAGCGATTGCGAGCATTGATCGGGACAGGATTGCGCGTCAAGGCTTTGGATAAGAAAGGTTACAGGATCTTCGCGGGAACGTCTACGTTCTACGAGTATGAGGATATTAAGTCAAGTGGTGATATCGATGAAGATTACAGATGGAGTAACTATATCTCATGGTACTTTAATCCAAAGTCAACATTTTCATTTTCTGCAGTAACCTATATCCAGCCGCTTTGGAAAGATCTGACAGACCTCCGGATCATGGGGCAATATGCTATTAATTTCAATGCGTTCAAGCGTACGGATTTCCGGTTTGAGTTTAATCATTTTTTTGATTCTAACCCGCCTGACGGAGTGCGTAACTGGATCTTTAATACGTCTTTTGGAGTGCATATTCGATTAGGGGAATAACAGTTGTTCTTTTCCTTGAAAAAAGTGTTGATAAATCCCCGTGACACCTGTGTTAAAGCACCCAAGTCTATCAAATAATTCATTATTTTTGTAACTCATTTTGTTTTTATGGAAAGCACATTACAGCAAGAAGCAACATTAGAGCAAGCGGTAGATCTCGGATTGCGTCCGGAAGAGTTTGAAATGATCCGAGAGATCTTGGGTAGAACACCAAACTTCACTGAAACTGCGGTATATTCCGTCATGTGGTCTGAACACTGTTCTTACAAAAATTCGATTGTTTGGCTAAAGAAGCTTCCGAAGGATGGTCCACACATGTTGGTTAAAGCTGGAGAAGAGAATGCGGGACTAGTTGATATTGGAGACGGTTTAGGGTGTGTTTTTAAGATAGAATCACACAATCATCCCAGTGCATTGGAGCCTTATCAAGGCGCAGCCACAGGTGTCGGTGGAATAAACCGAGATATTTTCACCATGGGAGCAAGACCAATTGCACAGTTGAATTCACTGCGTTTTGGAAATATTGAAAATGCACGTACAAAATGGTTGGTGAAGGGAGTGACCAAGGGAATCGGAGATTATGGGAATGCTTTTGGTATTCCAATTGTTGGTGGTGAAGTGTTTTTTGACGATTCTTACAACACTAATCCTCTTGTTAATGCTTTCTCTGCCGGTATAATCGACACTAAAAAAATTATTTCTGCCAAAGCCACTGGCCCTGGAAACCCTGTTTTCATCGTGGGATCTGCAACAGGTAAAGATGGTATCGCAGGTGCAGCATTTGCATCGAAGGATATTACGGAGGATTCAGCAAATGACCTTCCTTCCGTTCAGGTGGGTGACCCTTTTATGGAAAAACTGTTGCTGGAGGCTACAATGGAATTAGCACAAACAGATTGCATCCGTGGAATGCAGGATATGGGAGCGGCAGGAATCACCTGTTCTACGTGTGAGATGAGTGCTGCTGGAGGTGTTGGTATGGAGATTCATCTGGACCGTGTCCCGACTCGTCAGGCAAATATGCTACCATATGAAATCTTGCTCTCAGAATCCCAGGAACGCATGCTTGTAGTTGTTCAAAAAGGTCAAGAAGATGTGGTGAAACGCATCTTTGACAAATGGGATCTTCATGCTGAAGAGATTGGTGTAGTAACTGAAACAGGTCGTGTTCGATATTACATGCACGAAGAGCTTGTGGGTGATGTTCCTGCTGAATCGCTTGTATTGGGTGGGGGAGCTCCGCAATATGTTCGTGATTACAAAGAACCAGCGTATTATCAGGAATACAAAAAGTTTAGTATCGATCAAGTCAAGCAACCTAGTAATCTGAAAGAGGTTGCATTCAAATTGCTGCAAATGCCGAATATCGCTTCCAAGCGATGGGTTTATGAGCAATACGATTCCATGGTAGGTACAAAAACAATGACTACAAATCGTCCTTCAGATGCAGGAGTAGTCAATATCAAAGGGACAAATAAAGCATTGGCAATGACAGTTGATTGCAATTCACGTTATGTGAATGCGGATCCTGAGGTAGGAACAATGATTGCTGTTTCGGAAGCAGCAAGAAACATTGTTTGTGCAGGGGGTATTCCAAGTGCAATTACAAACTGTTTGAATTTCGGTAATCCATACAATCCAGAGTCATACTGGCAGTTCGTGGGTGCAATTAAGGGGATGTCTGCGGCATGTACAAAATTTGAAACTCCGGTTACAGGTGGTAATGTCTCATTCTACAACCAAACGGTTACCAATGGCATCGAAGTACCTGTATTTCCCACCCCAACTATTGGTATGATTGGGATTCTGGAAGATAAGGATCGTGTTATGACTCTCGATTTCAAGCAAAAGGGTGATCTCATATTTGTTATTGGTGAATGCACGAATGACATCGCTTCATCTGAATACCTTGCATCATACCATGGAATTAAAGCTTCTCCGGCTCCGAATTTTGATTTGGAGAAGGAATATGCAATGCAACACATGGTGAAAGGGTTGATTCTGATGGTGGTTTATTTGTGTCGCTGGTAGAAATGTCGATGCCTCGTGAACTCGGTTTTGATATCGAAACTGATTCGGAAGTGCGAGAGGATGCCTACCTTTTCGGAGAAGGACAGGGAAGAGTAGTTGTTTCTGTAAGCGAGGACCAGGAGGAGGAATTCATCGAATTTATGCTCGACTCAGGAGTTAGTTACACATTGCTTGGCCATGTAACCAAAGGTAAGTTAATGGTGGATGGAGAGCACTACGGCTTCGTAACTGAAGCAAAAGAATTATACAATAATGCGTTGGGGAAACTCCTCGAAAATTAATAACACACTGCAATTGACAACTGAAATTGGACAATTGATATTTAGAATTTATGGAGTATAACACAACCAGAGGAAGACTGATTTTACCTGAATATGGTAGAAACGTCCAAAATATGATTGCCCATGCAATGGAAATCGCGGATCGCAATGAACGCAATCGTGCTGCACAAGCGATCATTGAAGTGATGGGACAGTTGAATCCGCACTTACGTGATGTGGATGATTTTCGGCACAAATTATGGACGCACCTCTTTGTTATGTCTGATTTTCAGTTGGATGTTGATTCTCCATACGAGATCCCGATGCCGGAGGTGCTCAATGAGAAACCTCAGATAATGGAATACCCCAAAAGTTCCATTCGTTACGGTCACTATGGAAGCTATACGCAACGTATTCTTGAATCATCAAAGGATATTACCGATGAAAAAGAGAAGGAATACCTGAAGAATACGATGGCAAACTTTATGAAAAAACAGTTCCTTGCTCATAACAATGATGCTGTTGAGAACAATGTGATCGCCCAGCAATTAAAGGAACTCTCAAAAGGTGAACTGATATTGGAAAACCCTGATGAGTTGGTAAACACGAACACCATTCTTCGTGCTATGGGACTTAATCAGAACAAGCGTAATAAGTCCAATTTTAAGCAGAAACAGAAAAAGAAATTTAAAAAATAATTGTTATGGCTTCTTTTGAGATTTATGGTGGTAAACCTTTGAAAGGCGAATTGATTCCTCAGGGAGCGAAGAACGAAGCTTTGCAGGTTTTGTGTGCCCCGTTGCTTACTGCTGAAAAAGTGACAATTTCGAACGTTCCTGATATTATTGATGTGAACAAACTGATCAGTTTGTTGCAAACAATGGGTGTCAAGATCGAAAAGGTTGAAAAAGGTACCTTTATCTTTCAGGCAAAGGATATAGATCTAGAATACCTCGAATCTGAGGATTTCAAAAAAAGAGCAAGTGCCTTGAGAGGATCAATCATGATCGTTGGGCCGCTTCTTGCACGATTCGGAAAAGGATATATTCCAAAACCAGGCGGTGACAAGATCGGAAGAAGAAGACTGGATACTCACTTTGAAGGTTTCCAGATGTTGGGAGCAAAATTCAATTATGACGCAGGTGAACATTTCTATTCGATTGAAGCAAAAAAACTGAAGGGAACTTATATTCATCTGGATGAAGCATCTGTAACTGGTACTGCAAATGTATTGATGGCAGCAGTTCGTGCAGAGGGAAAGACAACCATCTATAATGCTGCTTGTGAGCCGTATCTTCAGCAACTTTGTAAAATGCTGAATTCCATGGGTGCAAAGATCACTGGGATCGGATCGAATATGTTGCATATCGAGGGAGTGAAGGAAATGAAAGGATGTTACCACCGTATCCTTCCTGATATGATTGAGATCGGTTCATTCATTGGATTGGCGGCAATGACCGGTTCCGAGATTACGATTAAAGATGTAAGCTATGAGAACCTTGGTATCATTCCGAACGTTTTCAGAAGGCTTGGGATTAAGTTGGAAAGAAGAGGTGACGATATTTATATACCTGCTCAGGATCAATACGAGATCGATACCTTTATTGACGGATCTATCCTGACTATCGCTGATGCTCCATGGCCGGGATTCACTCCTGATCTTTTATCAATCGTACTTGTAGTCGCCACTCAAGCAAAAGGTTCCGTATTGATCCATCAAAAAATGTTTGAGTCACGCTTGTTCTTTGTTGATAAACTGATCGATATGGGAGCTCAGATTATTTTATGTGATCCACACAGAGCAACCGTTATTGGACTGAACAAGCAACATACTTTAAAAGGAATTCAGATGACCTCGCCTGACATTCGTGCCGGAGTATCGTTGTTGATTGCTGCCCTATCTGCGAAAGGAAAAAGCGTGATACATAATATTGAACAAATCGATCGTGGTTATCAGGATATCGAGATCCGATTGAATAATCTTGGTGCTGACATTAGAAGAATAGGATAATGAAATATACACTTTTTGCAATAGCTGTTATGGTTGGGGTGCTTTGCGCATTCAGTCCAAACGAACTTGGAACAGTTGAGGTTGAATTGAATGAAAAGGCTCCTGATATCTCCCTTATTGCTCCAGAAGGTAAGATGGTCAAACTTTCAAAACTGAAAGGTAAAATGGTTCTTATTGATTTTTGGGCTTCCTGGTGTGGGCCGTGTCGAAAGGAAAATCCTAATGTGGTGGAGGCATACAATAAGTACAAGACAAGGAAATTTAAGAATGCCAAAGGTTTTGAGGTTTTTAGTGTTTCGTTGGACCGCAATGAGGAGGCATGGAAAAAAGCTATTCTAGATGATAAACTGGTTTGGAAAACACATGGATGGGATAAAGACGGTGTTGCTTCAAAATTATATCAGGTCTATTCAATTCCTACCGCTTTTTTAGTTGATGGTCAAGGAAATATCATTGCCAAAGGTCAGGAATTGAGAGGTATGGGCTTGCATGTTGCTTTAGACAAGCAGCTTAAATAAGTCAAGAAATGGACAAGCAGCTGGCAGCAAGAAGTGGTGAAAAATGTGAGTTGTGTTCATCTGTTCATGAATTGACTGTCTACACTGTTTTGCCTGGAAATGTAAAAAGCAATGATGAAAACATAGTTGTTTGTACCGTTTGTATTGAACAAATAAATGATCCCTTAAAAATGGACACCAACCATTGGCGATGTTTGAATGACAGTATGTGGAGTGAGGTGCGGGCTGTTCAGGTTGTTGCGTGGAGAATGTTGAACAGGCTTAAAAATGAAGGATGGCCTCAGGATTTGCTTGAGATATTATACCTGGATGATGATACGATTGAATGGGCAAAATCAACCGGAGAAGGAATTAGTGAAGAGGACAAGGTCATTCATCGTGATTGTAATGGAGCAATTCTTCAGAATGGAGATACAGTTACACTCACAAAAGAGTTGGACGTGAAAGGAGCAAATTTTGCAGCGAAGCGCGGAACAGCAGTGAGAAATATCCGTTTAGCACATAACAACCCTGAACAGATTGAAGGTAAGATCGAAGGACAGTCGATTGTAATCCTTACTCAATACGTAAAGAAGTAATCGATTCCCAATTTCTTTCCCCTGTCTTGAGAACTTGTATTCATACGGCACAAAGACTTACTCCTTATTTACGCTGCTGCTTGGTTCCATTCCTCAATGAATTGAAACTTAAGATTACCGGACATGCTATCCTGAATAAGTTTGCCAAGTTCCAAATGATCATTATCGTAGGGCTCGTAACTCCAATTAACAACAAATTTTGCGTGAGCTTTCTTTGCGTTCATTAACGTTTTCATCAACAGGTAAAGAAACTTGATGTCAGAAGAGCTGATGTATTCCATGTTGAGATCAATCCTCAATCTGTCAGAAGAAGAGGCAACACGTTCTGAATTCGAGATAATATTTCCCCAAACACCTTCCGGGTCCAACGATATAAATCTACCGTCAAGTTTTATTATTCCTTTTTCCTCATTGAACTGAAAAGTAGCTAGATCATGATTGAATTTATGCGTTTTCATACCCTTTTTTTTATGCAAAGATGATCCTTACGAATGATAATTAATTATGTACAGCCAGATTGAGAATTCAAATTAAGTAGTTAGGTGTTTTACTGTATACGTTGAAATACTTAGCAAAGCTGTTTTTGCTAAAATGTACCTATCTTTGCACTGTGGTAAAGATCCGTGATATAGAATTAGGCGAATTCCCGCTATTACTCGCGCCAATGGAAGACGTCAGCGATCCTCCGTTTCGTGCTCTATGTAAGAAGCACGGCGCGGATCTGATGTATACCGAATTCATTTCATCGGAAGGATTAATCCGTGATGCGGCTAAAAGTGTTCAGAAATTAGATATCTACGAATACGAAAGACCGGTTGGAATCCAGATCTTTGGGTATGATATTGAAAGCATGAAGGAGGCAACGAAGATCATTGAACGTACAAATCCTGATATTATCGATATTAATTATGGTTGTCCGGTAAAAAAGGTTACTTGTAAAGGAGCCGGTGCCGGTATGCTGCAGAATATTCCGAAGCTAATTAAAATGACCGAAGAGATTGTGAAGACAACCAATCTCCCTGTCACTGTGAAAACTAGACTGGGTTGGGATGAGAATACCAAATTTGTTGTTTCTACAGCTGAAGCATTACAAGATGTTGGTGTTGAAGCAATTTCCATTCATGGACGCACAAGGGTGCAATTATACAAAGGAGAGGCCGATTGGACTTTGACATTTTATTAAAACTGGATCTCATTTAGATGCACCGGGAATAAAAGACCGTGTTGAAGTGGCTAGAGAGCATTTACAAATGAGTATTAACTGGAAAGGAGAACAACTCGGAATTGCTGAAATGAAACGACATTATACCAATTATTTCAAGGGAATTTCGCACTTCAAGGATTACCGAATGAAGCTTGTGACCAGTTTTCAATTACAGGAAATAATGGATACGCTTGACTATATAGCAGATCATGAGGCTGAGTTCCAGTTCGCTCATTAAGATATGACCTGTCGATCAATGACATCTTTTCATGTTTGTCAAATGTTATCTGTGCTATAAATAACTGACAGAGCTGTCACCGATATTAAACCAAACCTGACTAGAGCTGGGTCGAAAGGTTTAAGCGGTGGTTAAATTAAAGGAAAAAACTAGGATCTGAAAGAATTGAAATGAATTGATCGGTCATAATCATTAATTTTAAAGTTCAAATTCTGAATTATGCAACGGTATCAAAGTTATGCTTTAGGGAAATGGTTCGATGGAGAAGGTGTAGAGACCAATCTTTATAATGCTATTACAGGAGAGAAGATCGGTGAAACTTCAAGTGTAGGATTGGACTATTCGGCCATGCTGCAATACGGTCGCGCTGAAGGTGGAAGGATCTTGAGAAAGATGACTTTTCAGGAGCGTGGTCGGATGTTGAAGGCCCTTGCTCTCTTCCTTCTTGAGAAAAAAGAAAGATACTATCAGGTCAGTTCCTGGACCGGTGCCACCAAAGTAGACTCCTGGATAGATATTGAAGGAGGTATTGGAAATCTTTTTGCAAATGCATCATTAAGAAGACAATTTCCCGATCTTCCCTACTATGTGGATGGAGTAGCTGCTCCACTTTCAAAGAACGGTACATTCATCGGGCATCATATTATGGTTCCAAAAGAGGGGGTGGCAATACATATCAACGCTTTTAACTTTCCGATCTGGGGAATGCTGGAAAAGATTGCTGTAAATCTCATGGCGGGAGTACCTGCAATTGTGAAGCCTTCAGAGTATACCTGTTACCTGACAGAAGTTATGGTACGCGACATCATTGCTTCAAAAATTTTACCTGAAGGTGCACTTCAATTGATTTGCGGCTTGGGGAGAGGAATCATTGATCACGTATCAACCGAAGATGTGGTTACTTTTACGGGAAGTGCTGTGACAGGAAAAATGTTAAAGGCCCACCCTCGTATCGCTGCGGAAAGTGTTTCATTCAATCTCGAGGCAGATTCCTTGAATGCAACTATCCTTGGAGAGAAGGCTGTTTTAGGAACCGAAGAATTTGACCTTTTCATTAAAGAATCCGTTAAAGAGATAACAATTAAAGCAGGCCAGAAGTGCACTGCTGTCCGTAGAATAATCGTTCCAGAAGACCGCATCGATGAGCAGATGGACGTTTTCCCCAATCCTTTTCCGCAACAATGATCCCTTTAATAAAACAGATGTTCACAGCATAGAAGCTTTTGGGCCGGTTTCAACAATCATGCCGTATCGAACATTGGATGAAGCAATAGAGCTTGCTAAAATGGGAAAAGGTTCATTAGTTTCCTCGATTGTTACACCATGTGATAAAGAGGCAACGGAATACGTTATAAATGCAGCGAGTATGCATGGAAGAATACTTGTACTGAATAAGGATTGTGCGAAAGAAGCAACAGGTCATGGTTCACCAATGCCATTATTGACGCATGGAGGTCCGGGGAGAGCTGGCGGTGGCGAAGAGATGGGGGGTAAGTGAAATGCCGGAGGCTAATCCTCACGTATTCAGAAAGCATTTCGAAGAGTTGACAGTTGGGGAGACGGTATTTACGCACAAACACACCGTTACAGATGCCGACATCGTAAACTTTGCAAATGTTTCCGGAGATAATTTCTACGCCCACATGGATGCTACTTCACTGGAAGGTACCATCTTTGAAAGACGTGTTGCACATGGCTATTTTGTGCTTTCCAAAGCTGCGGGACTTTTCGTTGACCCGAAGAAAGGACCTGTACTCTTGAATTATGGGATTGACGAAGCACGTTTTACAAAGCCGGTATACCCGGGGGCAACTTTGGGGGTTCGTTTCACGGTAAAAGAAAAGATTGATCAGGAAAAGCGATCTGAAGATGATATCGCAAAGGGAATTGTCAAGTTTTTGGTGGATGTTTACGATGAAACAGGTGAAACTGTTGCGTTGGCTACAATTCTCACAATGGTGAGGAAAATTGAACAGAATTAAATGGTTCTGTATCGTTAGAATAGCCGTTCCGATTATTGGATTTACATTTTATTTAATGATTGCTTCAACATTGAAAATTTGTAACTTGAAATATTAGTTAAAACTCATGATTTTACTGAATTTCAGTGAGAATATCAATTGAATGACAAGTTTTTTTAAGAGTACTACAATGAAAATGCGTTGTCTCTTAAAACTGAAAATATACAAAAGCCTTAAATGTGTCAGATACTGCCTGATACATCAGTAATACGATGATAGCAACTGCAAATACTTGAGCAGGCATTGGCATCCGCGCAAATGCGTTTTCCCAGATTGCTTTCACGTTGTCCGGAAGCCAATGCACGATAAATCCGACCAGCATGATCCAGAACACCTTCTGATAGGTGTAAATTACTGTTAAAAAGGTTGTCCAGGTGAAATCAAAATGATTCGATCTTTTTCCAGTAATTGTAAATCACAAGTGCTACTCCATTCATGGCGCCCCATATCACGAAGTTTTCACTCGCTCCATGCCAAAGTCCACCGACAATCATTGTAATTAATAGGTTTAGGTCTCTGTGTACATATTTTTTAAAACTTGGGAAGAGCAGCGATAGTATGACATAAACAGCTAGTAGTCCGGCATAAATAAAGATAAGCTCATACCATTGCAGAATAAAGAAAAGGAAGATAAAGATTATAGTTGTGGCTATGTAAGTCCCTAGCCCTCCTTTTTTATTTCCTCCAAGTGGAATATAAAGATAATCACGGAGCCATCCTCCCAGTGACTTATGCCATCTTCTCCAAAAATCAGCCACGCTGTTTGCCTTGTAGGGAGAATTGAAGTTGGGCAATAGTTCAAACCCCATTAACTTGGAGATACCTATAGCAATATCTGTGTATCCTGAGAAATCTCCATAGATCTGAAGAGAATAACCCCACATGGCGATCACGCTAACAAAGCCCGGATAGGATTCGGGAGCATCCACTACTTTATCGATGAAATGGATTGCTATGTAGTCAGCGAGTATGATCTTTTTTATCAAACCTTTGACTATCAGAATTACGGAGGCAGAGAATTCATCTTTTGTTAGATGAAAGGGTTGGTAAATCTGAGGTATAAAATCGCGCGCACGCACTATAGGTCCCATAATCACGTGTGGGAAATAAGTGACATAAAATGCGTAATCGAAGAAATTTTTAACTGGAGTTATTTCTTTTCGGTAAATGTCCACAACGTAAGATATGGATTGGAATGTGAAGAAACTGACACCAGCAGGTAAAAGTATCTTTGTCTCAAAGAATCCATCCCCGAAAAATCCGTTACCCATCTGGGCAAACCAATTTACGATCTCATAATTCGTATGGAACAGCTCATTGTAGGATTCAGTGAAGAAATAGGCGTATTTGAAGTAGGCCAGAAAGAAAATGTTCATAATAGCGGAAAAAGCGATTATCCATTTTCGTTTCTTGTCTGTATCAACATTGAAGATCCATTTTCCTAACAGAAAATTAAATACGATTGATCCTGCTAAAAGTAAGACGAACAAGCCAGAAGTTTTGTAATAGAGGAACATACTGACCACTGTAAAAAAAATACTCCGAACAAGTTGATACTTGTGAAGGGCAGAGAATACGATCAGAAATGCCAGAAAGAACAGCCAAAAATCAAGACGGTTAAAAACCATTTTATCAGATGAAGCAAAACTGAAAATGTCGTATAATCTATCCATTAATTCGCGTTTTTTAATTCATTTATCATTCTCATCTGATCCATGTATTTTAGAAAGGCATCTATAAGTAGGTTTCCTTTTAAATGGTAACCCATCGAGGTAAAATGAACCAGATCACTCTGCATGAGACCTTTTCGTTGCCACAAACTTGATGATCCGAGTTCACCCATGATCCCATAAAAATCCCATACGGGCATTTTATATTGCTCAGCCAACTCAATGATTACTTCGCGCTCGCGTGCAATATTCCTGTTCAGGTATTTCCGTTTATAATAAGAGTCATTTGGGACGGTAAGTAGTATGGCGCATTTGGGATTAGCCCTGAGCACTCTCTGCATCATAAGTTCCAGATTACGCTTGTAAATCTGCGGATCAAAACGGTCATAAGGAACATTTCCATCATTAGTTCCAACGGAGAAGGCAAAGAAATCGGGTGGATAAAGTTTTAATTGTTCCTCAAAATTCACATTATCAAGGTAGGTGTATAGGCCCGCTCCATTAACCCCGATGGTTGTATAGGAAATTCCAGGTTTTCCATTCATGAACTGGATTCCATATAATTCAAATTCCAGAATCTCGTTGGATGTTCTGGAGAATTGTAGATCCAATTCGTTCAGGGCGTCAGTAAAGTAAATGTCTGTGTAGCCTAACTCCATATTCTGAGTTATCCGGTATACCAATATTTCATCTGTGCCGAAGTTCAATTCAAAGGGCAATTCTCCTTTGTTGTGATAGATACGAACTGCTTGAAATGGTGGTTTGACAATCGTTTGATTGTATTTGAACGTCATGTTTATTACTGAGTCCCGACAAACAATAGCGACTCCCATTAATCCATAATCAATTGTCTCCGGTCGATGGTTGACACTGCGATAGGCAGTCCAGACATTCGGAGATGAAAAAATGTAATTTGTCGGATTATTCGTTTTGGCTAGATTGAAAGGGAAAATGATCCCTCTTTCGCCGGAAATTCCTTCCCAGTTCGACTGCAGAAAGGTTCTGAAATCATGCGTGTAAATATCAGCCTGTAGATGGGAGCCTCCGATATGATAAAAATGAAGATCACGATCCTTTTTAGTAAGCATGTTACTGAACTCCTGGTACAAATGTTCCCAATTTGGACTTTTTGAGGTAAAGAATTGAAAATTGTTCTTTTCGATTGCAATAAATGGATACTGTTTTGTGAGATTACTGTCAATTCGATTGAAATCAGGAAAACAGTATAGATTCAGTGAGTCACTCAGTACCCCTTTGTCTGTTTTCTGAGCCTTTATTGAAAAGACCAGTAAAAGCCAACAAACTAAGTTAAGTATCCTGAGCTGCACGTTGATCAATATTATGGTGTGACACCCTGTTGCCATTTGGCAAACTCTGCCGCAAATGCATTGAAGAATAGCTGAGAAGCAATACTCGCTCCTTTATTGCTGAAGTGAATATAATCAGATCCAGCAAGACCTTGTTCAACCCAAGAAGGCATTGAATTTAACCCTCCCATTGCTGCAAAAAGATCCCAATATACTGCACCGGCTTCCGTGGTTACCTTTTTCATTTGTTCAACACAATATGGCAGCAGTGGGTAGGTAACAAAAACACCATTCTCTGGTCTGGACATGTCACTTGGACCAATTACTACAATAGCTGCAGTAGGCCTTAGCTTTTTTATGGTGTTCAGTTGTCCCTTAAAGTATCTTGCGTAGGCTCTGACTGAACTACTGTCCTTGAATGATGGGACAGAGTTTCCACCAAATTGCATGATGAATAATTCTGTACCAAGTTCGCTATACATTTTACTGAGTAGTGCTTGATCCATTGATCCGAAAATTGTTCCACTAGAACCACGCATTCCAATGTTACTGACTTGAACGCCAAAATCGCCTTCCATCGAGAATCCTGATATAGTTGGTGAAACAACTGCACTAAAGACATATTTCAATTTTCCTGGAGTCGATGGGAAACTGAGATCAACTGAATGCGCTTTTCCATCTGTCACGAGACTGTCCTCATGAATGAGTGTACCATTCTGATAAACCTTCAATAGACATGGCTTGACACAACTATTGTAATACATCTTTACATTATTGTACTCCCTCGCCCGGGAGTAAGATGATCTTCCAGGTTCGATTTCAATCCATGCCTCTTCAACAGTGGTCTTCGATTCCATGAGTGCACTGTCTATTTCCTGCGTGAATCGCGCAGCAGATCCCATAGCTCCATATTTCCTACTCTTGAGCTTGGCGCCACCAAAGCATGTATATCGAACAAAATTCGGTGAATAAGATTGCTTGAATGTGAAGGTGTTATAGACATTCAGGGCAGGAATTAATCCAGGCCCGTTTCCGCCAAATTGATTTTGAATTCGTTGCCTGATATATGCTGTCATACGGTCTCCTTCGATTTGAGAATCACCGTAGTGAAGTACATGTAATTTCTTTTTTCCCTCTGCTACTTTTTCCAGTTTTTCGAAAAAATTATGCAGGCTTGTGCGCCCCGTTTCAGTCATGAACAACTCAGTCTCTGCATCAGTAGAAAGTTGGCCACCTGATGGCGCTCCCATGCTTCCGTCGGAACCATTGCGATGTTTCAAGAGCGGATCGATTTCAATACTTGTCGTATCAACTTTGGAAACGATCTTCGAAATATCTTTTTTTATTTGTTTGGCAGGATGAAGAAGTTCTTCGCTGGTCAAGAACCGAAAGTTCGCCCCTGCCAGAAACAATCCTCCTTTCGGAATCAATATAGAGATAGGCAACAACAGTATTAGTACTCCTGCAGTAAACACCAAGACATGCCAAGGTCTTAATTCTTTCAAAATTCTCCGGTTAAAATGGCAAATTTAGTGAACGCAAGTGTGAATGGTTGAATGAATATGAAAAATTGTCAACAATATCCTTGATTCAAGAGATTAAAATTCGGATACTAGAGGTCTGATAAATCGATAAGATTGTCAATCATTGATTCGATGATCGCATAGTGCCAACTTTTCATGAGGATGAAGCAAAAAATATGACAAGCTGTCCGAATTCTCAGAATGGCAGTATCTTTGACGAATGAGCGTGATCTAAATCGAAATAAAATGGCAGAAGAAAAAGAAGTGAACGAAAACGATCAACAGAAAGAAACCCACGAACAAGAGACCGTTTCCTGCGACTTTATGCTGAATTCGACAATTACAGAAAACGCACAAACAAGGAAAAAATAGATTTGATTAGTAATGCCAATCAAGGGGTTTTGACAGATCTTCTTCCGATAATGGATGATTTCGAACGTGCGATTCTGAACAATGAAACAGCAGAAGATATAGCTATTGTTAAAGAAGGGTTTCATTTGATATTTAATAAATTCAGAGGTATTTTGGAAGCCAAAGGATTGAAAGCGATGAATGCGAAAGGAGAGTCCTTTGACAGTGAATTACACGAGGCAATCGCAAATGTCCCTGCGCCATCCGAAAACGAAAAAGGGAAAGTGATTGATGACATAGAGAAAGGGTATTTTCTGAATGACAAAGTGATTCGCTACGCCAAGGTCGTTGTAGGACAATAATTTTAATATTAAATATTAGTCAACAGCCTCAAAAAATATGAGTCAAAAAAGAGATTATTACGAAGTGTTGGGTGTTGCAAAAAATGCCGACGATGCGGAGATAAAAAAATCCTACCGTAAGCTGGCATTGAAATATCACCCGGACAAAAATCCGGATGATACTGCTGCAGAAGAAAAAT
>JAJTDX010000133.1 GCA_021298235.1 Cryomorphaceae bacterium
ACATGGTTCACTTTTATCGCACCAGCAGAAGGAAATGTGAGTATTTCATGCACGGATGTACCTTTTGATGGACAGGTGGCTGTTTATGAAGCTCCGAATTGCTCAAGTTTCTCAAATTTTATTCTAGTTGGCGCAAATGACAATGCAATGGACTTCTCCTCCAGCGCTCCTGAGTTCACTGTTTGTGGGCTGACTCCCGGCACAACCTATTACCTGGTGTTTGATTCCGGCAGCACATTTGCAAGCGGTGCTTTTTCTATAGCGATCTCTCCACTGAGTATATCCGCAGGAGCTGAAAATGGAGTGGTTGATGTTTGTTCAGGAGATGTCGTTGACTTGTATGACGGCATTACCGGATATGATGCGGGGGGCACCTGGTACGAAACAATTCCAACCTTTGGATTGAGTGGTAACACCTTTAATACAGCCGGAGTTGGTTTCATCACTTTCGACTTCGAATATGTTGTAGAGAACGGATGTTTGTCCGATACATCCATATCGCAGATCCAAGTCTTTGGTCCATCGAGTGCAGGAAATGACGGAACGATCAATGCATGTAAAGGAGAAGTTGTGAATCTTTTAAGTGGATTAAGCGGAAACGTAGACTTGGGAGGCACTTGGTACAGTCCAACCAACCAGGCATTACCGGGTTTCACCACAACTGTTAGTTCTATCCCCGGCCAATTTAACTATGATTACATCGCAAGTAATGGCGTTTGCCCGGACGACACAGCAAACATCGTAGTGAACGTGCAGGATTGCACAGCAGGAATTGAGGATGCCCAGCTCAACGCGATGGATATCTATCCGAATCCTTCCAGCGGGATTTTCCATATTTCGAATAATTCGGGGATCACATTCAATTATGTCGTTAGCGACCTGAATGGAAGGATCGTAGCACAATCAGAGAATGGAGCGGAAGTATCAGAGCTTACGATACTCGATCTGTCTGACACAATGAACGGCTTATACATTGTTACGATCTCAAACGGATCAACTAACAGATCATTCAGGGTTATCAAAGAATAACCGCAGGACATTCAATAATTGGAGGGAGGCGAAAGTCTCCCTTTTTTTTCGGTTTGTTGGTTTTATTGTGTAATAGGATTCTCAAGAATAAAGAGTCTTTCTATCTTTACACAAAATTCACTTTCTATGAAAGCTCCTTTTAATCTTCAAAAATGGATCGATGAGAACCGCGATCTGTTGAAGCCTCCTGTATCCAATAAGAACCTCTATGTAGAAGCCGGTGATTTTATCGTGATGATCGTGGGTGGCCCAAATGCCCGCAAGGATTACCATTACAATGAAAGTGAAGAGCTTTTTTACCAACTCGAAGGTGATATTACAGTGCGAATTCAGGAGGACGGAAAAGCGAAAGATATTGAGATCCGTGAAGGCGATATGTTCCTTTTACCGGGCAATGTTCCTCATTCACCCATGAGGGGATCGAACACTGTTGGTTTGGTGATCGAAAAAGTGCGAAAAGGAACTGATCTCATTGACGGGCTGATGTGGTTCTGTGATAAGTGCAACCATAAACTGAAAGAATACAGATTCCCCTTGAATAATATCGAAGATGATTTTCTTCCGCGTTTTAAGGAATTCTACACCTCAGAAGAGATGAGAACGTGTGATGCCTGTGGGCACGTTATGGAATCAGACGAGCGATTTATTTAATTACGCAAAAAATTCTCAGTTAAAAATACAGAAACGATAACGCTTTCTGAATTTATCATTTTCGAGTATTAAAAAATAAAACCCGGAAGTCAGGTTTCGCGGAAGTACGATGATCTTCTGGTCATTCAATTTTCCTGAATAGACTCTGGATCCGGCCTGATCCATAATAATGAACTCTGTGTTACTATATGAGCGGTCAAGACTAATTGTTTCTTGCCCGTTACTATAGAAAAACCCAACAGACTGTTCATTGGGGACATCTTCATCAAGTTCTAACATCCCACAATTAGAGGAAATAGCAGTGTTGTTATGCAACTCCAGGTACGTATTGAAAACTGACGCGAAAGCTGCACCAAATGACCTGCGATTCAAATAACTATCCCGAACGCCGCTATAATTGCATTCCATCTGCACACCGTCCACTACATTTCCGGGCTGGTAACAAGTGTGTACGACCGTATTATATCCTCCACTGAAATAATTACTTGTTAATCCGGGATAGGGATCTTGCTGACTCGGCACAGCAGGAAAACCGTTATTTGCGAATAATGTTCCTAAGCTGCCCGTTCCCCTCAATAATTCAACATGTGTTAACCCATTCATATTCGTCGCCACAAGATGTTGGATAGAACTATATCCTACATAGGTCATAGCGTTCAGCACATTATCCGGTAATTCAAGCTCATCTTCATATAACAAATAGCCCAATTCCAACCGCTGAACAGGATTTCCATGGCCATGAAGATCCACGTAAAAGACCTTTTCTCCATGCTGTGCCAGGGCCACCGTTTGTGCAACATCTATGAATTGATGAAACTCTGTCCAAGCAGTTTCAGCAGCCGGATCACCACATGTCCCGTCTGCCTGATTCCGATTACAATCCAGTTTTGTCCTTTTGAGATTACAATAAATGATATGTGGATGACACCCTGTCACATCATATAAACTCGAATCGATCTGTTTAGCCAGTTCGATGGTATATGCATCCGTCACGAGAGTTGGAGAATTACATGTTCTATCCGGAATACTCGATGGTTGCATACTTCCTCCATGCGGCACTGAGATCACGATGGGGAGGTCCCCGGGATGATATTCAATGTAATTGTTTGTGCCATATTGAACCTGCCCACTCAGATTTCCTGCAAACAGAAAAAGCAAAATGTAAACGATTTCCTTCATGCTTTATCTAAGCAAATTGACATGCCCCGTCAAGGTATATTCCTTGTCTTTGAAATCATAATAGGTCAATTTCCATACATAGGTCCCATCCTGACAAACAAACCCATTGTACGAGCCATCCCAGTAATCACTCAGGTCATTCAATGTATAGATCAATTCACCCCAACGGTTGAAGATCAAGAGTTCGAACGAACGGATATTACTTGCGACCACTCTGAAACCTTGATTAAACTCATTGTCATCCGGTGTGAAGGTATTCGGTACATAGATAATCGGATCATAATACACACTCACTGAATCAGCAGCTGTGCAGCCATTTATGTCGCTGAAGGTTACTGTGAATGTCATGTTTTGATTCGGTGATACAGTTGGTGTCAGACAAGTAATACAACTTACATATTCTGCCGGTGACCAAACATATGGACCCGGAGTCGAACTGTTTGCAGACAATTGAATGACATCACCATAAATGGCGTAAACATCCGGTGAAGTCACAATCCAAGGTTGTGGGTAAATAGAAACAAGTACAGCAGCGCTGTCTGTACATCCGTTCACATCCGTACCAATTACAGTATAAACAGTCTCTGAATCAGGAGTAGCAATCACACTAGTACCGTTTGATATGTTCAAACTGTTTGCAGGAGACCAAACATAGCTAAGAGCGCCTTCAGCCCAGATATTGGCTGAACCACCGGGACAAATGGAGGTATCATTACCAGCATTCACCTGTGCCTCGAGAACATTCAGGTACACACTATCAATGGCGTATCCGCAGGCATTGAAAAAATTACAGAAATACAAATAATCATCCGGTGGATTTACGACAACACTTGGGCCAATGAGCGTATTGATGAAATAATTCGGTGACCATTGATAACTGTCACCTCCAGAAACATTTATCACTGCGGAGCTTCCTCTGCACATGACTACCGTATCCGGCATAACGGGTATAGGAGGATCATAAAAGACTGCCACCGTAACAGAGTCCTCACTCAGACAGCCATCAACTGAGATAATCTCGACAACGTATTCAGTAGTAACATTTGGTGTGGATACAGGATTGGCAATGGATGGATCACTTAAGAATGTTGCGGGTGTCCAGGAATAAGTTCCTCCTCCTGTTGCTTGTAAAAACGCACTGTTACCAATACAAACGGATGTATCGTTACTTACCGTCGGGCTATTCTGAAAGACGGGTACAATAACCACTATTGTATCAACACCACAACTATCAGAGATCACAACAGTGAATTCTGTTGTTTGATATACGATAGCGACAGGGGTTGCACTCAACGGATCATCCAACACATTAGCGGGTGACCACTCATATTCAGCACCGCCATATGCCTCTAATTGGTAGGGAGTTCCGGGACAAACAGGGGTTCCGGGTTGAATTGCTCCACCTTGAAAATCACCAATTTGAACCAGAAAATCAACAGAATCCGGGGTAAAACAGCCATTGGAATCTGATACCACTAACGTTACCGTATAATCTCCCGCGCCGGCATACACATGTGAAGGATTGACATCTGTCGATGTGATCCCATCACCAAAGTCCCAAAAGAAAGAATTCCCATTGGCGCTGTTGTTTGAGAATACGACGGGATCAGGCAGGCAAATCAGTGTTTGAGGTTCAGACACGATCGCTTCGATCGTACTCAACTCGAATTTGAATGCCGCAAGGTTACAGTTCGTGCTTTGATTGGTTGGTGACCAAACTCCCGGAGTTGAGGTAAAGCCAAAATCATTTCCTCCACAAGCTCCGCATACGGCATGATAGATACGGCCGCTTTTATCGAATCGGCTTGTCCCTCCATCAACATGATTGTAACTGCTCGTAGTTCCACCCATGTAAGTCGCATATTTCAGGATTGAGGCATTTTGACCAAGCACCGCAATATAGAAATTGGAACCATTTGTGGATGACTGATAGGCGTCAAAAGTCACAGGAAATCCGCTGGAAGAACTAAATTGTGCCTGATTACTGTATGCACTGTTGATTGTGCCTCCCCATCCTGAGATGTATATATCATAACAGTCAGACACAAGGAAAGCCGTAGGTGAGATCTCCGGATTCCCTGATCCTGCACCGATCATCGTTGTCCAAAGCACTGCGGAAAGTGAATTATTATACTTCCGAATAAACTGCCCCGAATTCGGATTACCATATACCCCAGCGGTAAGAGGCCAAGCCGTTTCAGACTGCCCGTATACATAGACGTTATCATCCAGATCAAGCTGCACG
>JAJTDX010000035.1 GCA_021298235.1 Cryomorphaceae bacterium
TGGACTTTTACAACAAATTTTTAGTATCCTAAGTGCAAAATTTTCGCCTTCCGAGTATTATTATGCCATCAACCTTTTAGGCTCCAATGTTCAGGCAATTGACAATCCATTCCTGGTCTTTGCAGGAGAGCAAAACCGCGAGGAAGATCATTCTACTTATGCATCCATCGAAAAAGAATCAATTACTTATGAATCGGGCAAGCGTTACGGCATGCGTCAGCCTATCCGCAGATTTCTTCTAAAAGAAGGATTGAAAAAGGGTCTCTTTAACACGAATGGATATTATTGTTCTTTGGAGGAGGCACTTAAAAATCCGGAGGATTGTGTATTTCTAGATCTTTCGTACAAAAAGGATCTTACTGACCTTACTGTACTTACAGAGCTTAAAGCTCTTAAAATTTTGAGGTTGTCCATGTCTCAATTGCAATGTGATCTACCTCGACTGGAAAAGCTTGAGGAGCTTCATGCCGATGGTGTTAAATGGATCTGGAATAGTATGAGTACTTCTCAGATAATAGAGAGTTTGCCGAATGTTAAGCGGATTTATGCCCGTGCTGTTTTTTATGATTTCAGTGATCAGTTTAATGAGCTTGTGCTTGGATTAGAGAATTTAGAACTTTTTGATTTTAGGCCGGGCTACTATGGCAATCATGAAGAAATCAATGAAATGGTAAAGTCGCTTAGAGCGCAGGGTAGGATCATTGATGTTCCAACGATGGAAGGTAATTTGGAGCTTCCTTTTTAATTTTAAAAAGATGCAAGAGGAATTTAACGCAGGTAAATTATACAATCTCATTTCGGACAAACAGAATCTGGAACAAAACATTTTGTTTCTTCAAGTTTTCTCCCCTGAGACAGTAGACGAGCTATGGAATAAAATGAATCCGTTCTCTGAGGGCTATGAACGCAAATCCGGGAGCCTTATGCAATTGCTCCTTATCGCATTCGGAGCAGAGGGAAGTTTCCCTGCTGCCATCAGAAATGGGCAGGTTCATTCGCCAATTAGGAATTATCCCAAGGAAAAAACGTTGGTACTCGGGAATGAGTTTTATGATGTTCCTGAAGGAGTCGTTTCTCAAATTGTCGAATCGCTGAATATTAAGCATCTTATAATCGAGTCGGAAGCTGCTCTTGCGCCGGTCTTCGATAAAGATTTTAGATATATTGCTGATTTCATTCGGTCGTGTGCTTTCTTTAGGTTTGAATCCAACTATCAATTTCCGGAGTTCTTCCTTTCCTCTAAAAAGATTGAGGAGCTTAGATTCGTTGCTGTTCGAGGAGCAATTTTACCAACGGATCTTTCCCGCATGACCTCACTTGTGAGCTATGAACTGATAGATGCCAATACAGAAGTAGTTCCGAAATTTGATTTGATTTATAAAAATCTCCGACATTTAAACCTTAGTCAGAGCATTACTTCCAACGTCACATCAGAAGTTTTTGATGTTGCCGAATTGCCCATAAAATTGGAATCAATTGATCTGTCAGCCTGTTATATTTCAAAATTAAAAGGCTTTGAGCAACTGAACTCTTTGAGGAAAATAAACCTTTCGAATTGTATATTCTCCGAACTGAACTTTCACGAGTTTCCTGCCACTTTGGAACGACTGGATCTAAGATCAAATCAAATGGCCTCTTTCCCATCCTTAAAAAATTGTTCAGAATTATCGCTGATCTACATAGATTTGAGCTACAATCAACTAACTTCAATTCCTGAAGATCTGAGTCCGTTGAAAAATTTAAAAGAGTTTCTCTGTTCTCATAATCAGCTTGAAAACTTACCTTCAAACATTATTGAATTGGAGCATTTGGAACGGATAGATGTCAGAAGAAATAAATTGACCACCTTACCGCAATCGCTTAAAAGTCTGAAAAAATTGTTCTATATCGATTTAGAGGATAATTTTTTATCCAATGTTTCCCCAGTGATTCAACAATGGGAAATTCCGGATGCTAAAGTGGCACTAAGGGGAAATAATTTTGACAATAATGAAAAGAAACAATTATTGGAATTTGAACATTTAAAATTGGATTTATGAGTGCTTTAAATGGGTGTTATGGAGCAAGAGTGAATGGTCACAGGCTTTTTGAGCTTCTCGGAACTGTGCTGGAGGCGAATATTGGGTATGAGTCGGATACGGGCAAACGTCCGACACCAATTTGTATTTGGGGAACTCATGGACTGGGTAAAACCGAGATTGCCATGGAAGTGGCTCGGAGCCGCGGTTGGAAAATCGCTTATTGCGCGCCAGCCCAGTTTGAGGAGATGGGAGATTTACATGGGTTGCCATTCAAGGTAGATCCAGATCCAAATGTGTTAGGTGACGAACGAACGGTGTATTTGCCTCCGGATTGGGTGCCAACAGATGAAGGTCCCGGGATATTGCTTTTGGACGACATTAATCGCGCAGATGATCGCATTTTAAGAGGAACCATGCAGTTGTTGCAAAACTTTGAAATGTTCTCATGGGCCTTGCCGCCACGCTGGCAGATTGTAGTGACCGCCAATCCAGATTCAGGAGACTACTCTGTAACTCCAATGGATGAAGCGATGCTCACACGAATGATCCATGTTACCCTGACCTTTGAAGAAAAAGCATGGGCTGAATGGGCATTAAAAGCTGGTGTAGATGAACGGGGTGTGAATTTTGTTCTGACCTATCCGGAAATGGTGACCATGCGCCGAACGACTCCCAGAACATTGGTTCAATTCTTTTCTCAGATTAAACGAATTCCAGATCTCATTCAGGAGAAAAAGCTTGTGGAGATTCTTGCAAACGGATGTTTGGATAAAGAAACAGCGGATAGCTTTATGAATTTTTTGGAGGACAGCTTACATAAGCTTCCTTCACCCGAAGAATTTCTGGATCAAACGGACACACATACTATTCATGAACAATTGAAGGTACTTCTGCACTCCGAAAAAGGAGTGAGGTTAGATTTGGTGAATACGCTCATGAGTCGCATTGTCATGAAACTTAAATCTGAGTATCAACCCAGCCCTCATGCAGAGCTTGTTCTGAAATACATTCTTAAGTCGGAATTCATTCCTGTAGATCTCCGGTTCGCTTTTCACGCAGAGCTGACCTCAGCATTTAAAGAGCTGTCGCCTTCCTCTAAAATTATGAAATCAGCCGTCATGGATTCGGAAATCGTATCTCAATTTGTGAAACTAACTTAGGGCGACAGTGCAGGAAGCAGAATCTAGTCTTGCATTTTCGGTGCTTCGTCTAATGCGGAAAGAACCTTTTTATGCGCATATTCTGAGCAATGTCACACGAGTTTTAGGAGACCATATTCCCACAATGGCGGTGTCGTGCAAAGAGGGAACGTTTCAATTGCATGTCAATCCAGATTTTTTAATGAATGTGCTGAATGAGGAACAGCGAATAGGAGTGTTAAAACATGAAGTATTGCATCTTGTCCTGAAGCATTTGTTCCGAGGGCATAAAAAAGATCCGATGCTCGAAAATCTTTCAGCCGATCTGGTAGTAAATCAGTATGTGGATCCGTGGCCGCTTCCAGAAGGAGCGATTTTGATCAGCACATTCCCAGATTTGAAGCTCAGGCGTTTTGAAACAATGGAGTATTATCTGAAGGAGCTCTTGAAACTAAGAGACAAAGATGCTTCGACCAATTTTCCGCAGAGTAAAAGTGCGCTGGATGGACTGGAAAAAAGTGCGGGGAATGTCGGCAGTCATGAGCTTTGGGGTGGTCAGGAAGATCAGCAAGAAGAACGCATTCTGGGAAGAATTCTAGCGGATGCGATGAAAAAGTCCTCAAAATATGGGTCGCTTCCTGATGCCATTCGAAGATCCGTGGATGCCCTTTTGAAACCTCCTTCCGTTTCATGGCAGCAGGTTCTCAAGATTTTTCATGCCTCTTGTGGGCGGACTGTACTGCGGACCACCAGAAGAAAGGAAAGTAAACGTTTTTCGGGTAATGCCGGAACACGAATAAAACGTATGCGAAAAATCGTTGTTGCAATTGATACTTCCGGATCCATCGACCTACAACTTCTATCTGCCTTTTGGAGTGAAATTGTTTCTATTCATAGAACGGGTACAGACATTATGGTTCTTGAATGCGATGCCGAAATTCAAAATGAATATCAATTTCGGGCTTCAACACTGAAAACTCAGTTCAAGGGCGGGGGGGGCACTGATTTTGGACCTGTTATCAAATGGGCCAATAAACATTCTCAATACAATGGACTTATCTATTTTACAGATGGGTATGCAGGAAAGCCTCCAAAATGCAGAATTCCGATTCTTTGGTGTGTGTATGGAGAAATTGAAAATACCGATCATTTGAAGGGAAGAGTCATTCGTCTGAAAGAGGAAGAGTGAAGCTAACTCGATTTTCGCTACATTTGTCATGGAGCCTGAAGGTTTTAGCATTTTGGTTGGCGAGTCGCCAATCTTGTTTAATCGCTAGTTAAGTTGCTTTGCTTTTTGCATGGCGATGCAGACAGCATGAATTAGAATTGAATGTGGCAATATTCATATTGCGTTCAAAGTAATACCAGCGCTCTATTATGCCTCCGACAGGAGGCATTTTTTATTCGTAGGACATTAGATCAACGGACTTCTCCCAGAGCACGTCGAACTCCTTTTGAAATCGTACTGCAACCTCTGTGCTTGTGATACAGATAATGTTTTCCTCATTATATTCGGCCGCATTTCTGGTCCAGTTGTAGGATCCTGTAAGAACAGTTTCACCATCTGCAATCAGAAATTTATGATGCATGTGAAATTCTGATTGGTCTGTTTTTACTTCTATTCCTTCGTCGTATAAAGTCTGAATGTCTGAACCCTGATCAGCTGCCTTGTCATTGTCAGTAATTATTCGAATTTGAGTGCCTTTGTTCATCGCTCTGAGTATCGCTCGGCTAATCTGGTCATCACTGATCGTAAAGACACAAATATCCAGACTTTGTGTGGCAGATTCAATTAATTCAATAATCAGGTTTCTACATTCTACTCCCGGACTGAACGCTATTTTAATGTGTTGATCTCTCATAGTGATTTGGCAAAGCGCTCCACCTCTGCCTCAAAGGTTTCAATATCAATCCGGTGTTCTAGATTTCGATGCAATGTAATCATCACTAGATCATTCTGATCATCGTCCATGACGGCCTCTAAAGAACTGTAAGGAGAAACAACTTCATCATTTTTTCCTATAACGATATGCATTGGATTAGGGTGATTCCCATAAACTTCTTCAGGAATGAAATTTGGTTCTACACTGCGTTCTGCAATTGCTGGATTAAAAAGTAAACATGGGAGTGCCATTTGACGGGCAAGATGATAACCAACGTAGCCACCCATGCTATTTCCGATGATTGCATCAAATTTAGGAGTACTAGTAAGCTCAGATGCTAACTCCGTGATGTTGTCAACTTGATAATCAATTTGTGGTGAGTGAACCGAAAAATAATTTTCAAGAACAGACCTCTTTTCATCGCTGAGAGAACCGTTTAATCCATGCAGATATAAAATGTTTAATTTCATTTGTAGACAGTTTATGGCATGTAAAACTATAAAATCTATATTTATAAAAAGTTTTTTATGGACAATTTAGTTGAGTATCTTGAACGAAACTCGGATTTGGGAAAGACCATGTTTTATCCCGGATCTTATGAGGATTTTGGGATGATTGAAACGTTTGTGGAGGAATCTTCGATAGACTGTTTTATTTTTATGGATTATATCGATCAACGATTCGATTTCCCGAGGGTTTCCCGATGTATGCCAAACATGCGTATTCGCAACTGGAGAGAATTGCAACCTCAGGACTTTGGTGTTCAAACATGGGATGATTTCTGGTACGATCATCCTCAATCACGTGATTTTGGTCAGCCGGAAAATGCGTATGCTTACGTATACGACTGCATTTCCCCAAGATCACGAAAAGAGTTCAAGCTTTATTATTTTGGTACGGATGCAATAGGTACTTATGAGGTGCTTTTTCATCATGGAATAATTCCTGATGTGATCCTCATTCAAGATCATGGGTTCGGAGGACAATGGCAGCAATATAAGTATGATGTAAATTCTGAGCCCGGATCATACGGAGATTCATTTCTTTATCAGTTTGCTCTAAACCATGATTGTTTACCTAAATATTTATTTTCACAGCACTGGGATGATGAGCATGAAACACCCACCCCCTGGCCGGGGTATGTTCAAGTAACCGAACCTGTTGCCTTGGGCGGAGATATGCACACATTTAAAAGAAGCCTCTATAAAAGAGTGGATTAATAATTACCGCCGATGCTTAAAAATTTTGTAAACAGAATTTTACTGCCAAATCATTATCTCAAGATCGAAAAATACTCTTCGGTTGTTATTCTATTCAGTGTCTTATTGTTGACAATCGAATCCATTTATCACGGCCGGAGTGAATTATTGCACACGCTATTCTATCTGGATGTATTTGTACTTCTGTTTTTTGTCATCGAGATGATCTATAGATTGTGGTTTTTTCCGTTTAAAATTTCGGATGTAATTTCTTCGATTCGCTATCTGTTCTTGAAGGGGGAATTTTCCGATGAGGGAATTTTGGAAAGGTATGATGCCATGCCAAATGAGTTCAAAAATGAGGAAGATGAGCGAACAATTGATTCCGTCTCCAAGGTCTGTCTTGAGCAGTTTTTCTGGCTGATATTTGATCTTGCGATTACCGTATCATCGGTAGCTGCAATATTTTTTATCAATCTGTTTAAGCATCCGGAAATAGTTACATTGTTCAGAGTTGTCAGGGTTTTTCGTATCATAAGGATTTTCGAGATTCACAAATCACTTAAGCAAACTGAACGGAAAATAATGTCTGTGATTCCTACGGTCATGATTTTTGCCGTTTTGCTCGCACTTATTCATTTTGTTTATGCTATTATTGGTTGCAACCTGTACGACTTCCGAAATTTTAATAGCATTGATTTTTCCAACCTTTACAATGCTTATTTTGGATTGTTTAGGGCACTCACAAATGGTTGGGGCTCATTGCACTCAGATTTGTCTGTTTCTGAAGTTCCTGGGATTGTAACTGATATCTATTGCATAACTTTCTTTATATTTAGCTCCATGATCACGCTGAACGTTTTTTTGGCTGTCATGACAACGCAGATTCAAGACAAGCTTGCTCAAGAGAAGAAAAAGGATGAAAACGAAAATCAAAACGAGTCTGAATTAAAGGAGCTGGTAAAAACATTGAATGAGAAGATGGATCGTTTGGAGAAAAGATTAGATAAAAAACAGTAAAATTTAAAAATCGTATTATGTCAGAAGATGATATCTCAGATAGGGAGTTTATAAATGGAGTGAAAAAATATTGGTTCATCTGGGTTCCAATTGTAATATTAGGTATCTTTTGGCTAGTTCAATCCAGCAATGAAACTGAAGAGATTGAAAAGAAATCAAAACAATTGAACCTGAAGCTTGAAAGCATCGAAGACCAAATCAATATAGAATTGAAAAATGGCAACCGAGATAAAGCTTTAGGACTAACCAATCAATTGGTTCACCCATACCATGAGATTTATGCCGGAACCGAAGAGAACTGGTATTCAGACCCAAAGTATTACGATGAATACTGGAACGAAAAGCGCAAATTCTACAAGAACAAAATTATTAACGAATAGAGATGGATTTGCAGGCGATTTATGATGAATTGTATCAAAGTGGTTATTTGGCTACCAATGTAGATTATGAAGAGTTTGTTGCTGGCTTTTCAGATTATCCATACATATCAGAGCTTAGAAAAGATTTAATCAGACGCGATTATGAAGTGGTTGATGTGGTTGCATTTTTTGAAAGTATTGTGGATGAAATTCCGGCTCTGCAAAAAAATGACCATAGAGCCTGGAAGATTTTTTCAAGAGATGGCGCTACTTTTTGCATCGTCAACGAATTTCAAAGCTCGTACAATCAATATGCTCAGTGGATTTATTATTTTAATGATGAAGAGGATCTTGAATTATTATCAGAAGTTGATTCACCCTCGAATTTTTATAACCAATCCACCGCTTACTTAAATTCTTTGCCGACGCAATTCGATGGTTCGTTCATTGACTATACCTATGAAAATGTTACCGAACCAATGATTGTTCAAACGTTCCGTTCTCAGACAAGGAAGTTGTGCGGAAGTGGAAGACACCGTGAGGCAAAACTTTTTTTGGACAAGCGTTCGGGAATGATTAAGCCTAACAGCTACAATGGCTTGTGTCAGCGAGTGGAAGACAGCTATCAGGAGTTTAATTTGTACAATGAAGTAAAAGGGAAGGTACTCCACGCACTGGAAAACGATGATTTTAGTACCGCCAGATCCATATTAAAGCCGAAATTCAACGCCTTGAGTGAGGATTCTTATGAAGATATTGAATCTATCATTGAGGAGGCAGAAGGAAGATTTCATAAAGCCATTGAGTTGCATGACCAGGCAGAAGTAGATGCCGCTCAGGAGGAAGTAGCTCGTGTCGAAAGAGCTGCAAGAGCTCATGAAGAGATGCTTGATAGCGAGAGACGTTTTCAGGAAGAACAACAGAGAAGAGCACTTCAACAACAAGAGGATGAAGCTCGTTTCAGTAGAGAACAGCACGCGCAAAGTATGAGGTCTTTACAAGCAGAGGAGGATAGAGCGAGAAACGAACAACGATTGCAAAATCAGAGTCAAACACAATTGAATAATTCATCAAAAGCAAGTAATATGTTTATTTATGACGTTTCTTTATGGATACGAACCAGCAGTGGAAATATGAAATCAGTTACAGGGAGAGTTGAATTTCCCAAAGAATTTTATGGTTGGGTACCAAACGACCCAACCAAGAGGTTGATCTGCAGAAAAGCCGCACAAGAGATGGGCGAAGATCCGGACAATATCGATTTTAATCACTCAAGTACAACATGTAACTGTCGAGGCAGAGCATAATTATTTAAAAATAGAGATATGAATAACTTATTTCGTAAAAAAAGATCCGCAGAGTCCTCTAAAAATTCAGGATTCAAAGAGAGTCCTGTAGACGCACCAAATAGGGAAGCGATTAATGTCCGAACAAGTGAGTTTGAAATTGACAAAGCAAGAGACAGCTGGGGACTTTCCATGCAGGTTAAGAAAGTTTTAATAACAATTGCCGTGGTTGTTGGTTGTTTGCTGATTTTCAAATACTTCATTGCAGGGGAGGGCGCGGCTGCAGAATCATCAAGCATTCAAAAGAATACAGAGCTGGAATCTGTAGAAAACAAGATAATTATAGGTCTGGATGGCCAAAGAAACAAGGCGCAGCTTCTCAACTTGGTTTCGCAACTGAATCATACGGATGCAGATAATTTTATAGATGGCAAAAAACAGGGAATCATCGCCAGCGATATACACGGTCCGGATGATGAGTTTTTTGGAACCTATGCAGAATACTGGACCGGACTTCGTGAAGGGTATAAAGAAATTATTACCCGCGATTTGACCATTGAGTCTTACAAGGAAGAGCTCAGGTCGAAGCAAACAACGCTTCAGGATACTCTGAAATAATTCTATTATTTAATGATTTAAGATTCAAGCATGTTTGATACTCAGTTTATTGGTTGCGGTACTTTTTATGAGCTTAATGAATTTTCAGAGTTGGCAAATAAGTTCGGATACAAAGGTTCTAAAAGATGGAGGCTTCCGAAATGGGAAGAGCTAAAGCAAGCTCACCCCCACGACTGGGGCGATTATTTAGGTGAGCTTTGGACCGACAATGCCACGAGCGCTAGTTTTACCGCAAAAAGAATGAAGCTCTCCACAGGGGAATTTATGGAATGTAACCAAAAATTTCACTACGAGGAGAAGGCTTTTCTACGACTCGTCTGTGATGAGGTTTTCCAAGATGTGAGTTGTAATATTCAATCCCATGACGGATTGCAGTTTATGGTTTTGCCATTTGGAGAGATGAATTATGGTGCTGTCGACACAATGAATGAATTGCTCACCAATATTCAATTTGCCGGAATGAGTGCGTATCGACGTCCAACAATAGAGGAGCTCGAAGCTCTTCTTCCCATCGGGAGGGAAATTTTTGGAATGCCGGAGGGGTGGTATTGGAGCTCGAGCCAAGGAGGTAAATTTAACGCTTTCAAAGTCAATTTCTGGACTAAGGAAAAATATTCATGTAAGAAATCTTCCGACTATTCTGAAAGTAAAGCTTATTCTCTAGCGATCGTGGAATAGAATAGCTTTAAATTTTCAGTAAATTGTTATGCGCTCTTTTTTTTGGTGTTTTCACTCTAAAAGAGCAAAATGGCTACATACTGTCACGAATTAAAACACAAAATTATTTACGGGGAACCGTTTTTCATTCTCACCCGGGAAGGCATCAACGGAGGAGCGATTGTGTCGCTGGATGCCGTTAAGAAGATTGAGGATTCTCTGAAGAACGAAGACAATCACGCAACGAACAATAGCGGGATTGATATTCACGCTGCTAAATCATCCTACAGTCACGGAGACACGTATTCTTGGTTCGATATTACCAAAGAAGACTTTCTTTTTTCAATCACTGAAAAAACGTTCAAGGAACTTTTTCCAAATGCACACGAACTACTCAACCGTTAAACTTCTTGCTTATGTTACTGGATGAATATGATGAGGAATTTGCTGTTTTGTCTTTCTGCATTACATTGATAGGTAATCAATTGGAGCAAAGTAAATTAAAGGAGGTATACCTGGATGCGGTGCAGTGCATCCCGCCCGAAGAATACGACAGGATTCTTACCCTTACAAAGGCAAATTCAGAGGCCTTGACCAAGAGAATGAATGCGTTGCGTAAGCTCTGGCCCGAATCTAAGAAACGTTTTTTGTTCCATTTCACGGAAAAGATCGTTTCCAAAGCAACGGAAGAAATTCCCTATTCGACGAGAACATCTCTGATGTATTATTGTCTGAGTAAATTGAGAGAACACTGGTGAGTAAGCAAAATACATCCCGGCAATACGACTTTTTTTTTGGATTAGTTGATCAGGTTACGCTCTATTTCTTGCCTGGAGTCAATACGTTTGATGATTTTATTAGCTGCCTGACATCTGATAAGCTGTTGCGTGAAACCAATTGCGTTCTTGTTGAGAATGAGAATCTGCTTCAGAATGAGAAACAGAATGAGAGTGAGGAGGGGAAAAAGAATGAGAATTTAATTTCCTGGTTGAAGGTGGAGCATTCAGGGTATGGGTGTATGTGTGGACAGCATTTTTCACCTAAACTAGATCTGACAGGCAACGAAATAAAAGCGGTTATGGAGCTGACCAATGAACCAGGGTTGAAGTTTGATAAACAGCTCAAGAAAATCAGACTCATTTCTTTCAATGATCTTCAAATAACGAAAACGAAAGAGATTACTCAGGAGCTTCGTGGTTTTCACATTCAGACCAATAAAATCTATCGTGTAGAACCCACCAGTGTTTGTGTTTTGGAACTAGAGGAAAAAATAAAAGAGCCCTTAAAAGTTTTTGAGAAGTTGTTTCAAAAGTGGAAGGATCAATCAAATTTCGGGTAGACGCAGAAATTGAAATAGGTAGCACTCCGATTATCCATGACATGTTTGAAGGTGATGCCATCCAAGGCGCCTCGCTGACCGTTGAACGTAATGCCATGACGGGTTTTTCGTGATTCGCTTTCGAAATGAAAGAGCCGCATCAGACTATTGAAACCTGAAACATCCAGATCAGTAAATGGATCTTCAGCCGAGAGACCTTTGCCCTGACAAAGCTGTAGGCACCCATTTTTAAGCACATTCAGCTCTTCCGGATCGGTTGTTCTGGGTTGATGAAAGTAATCTTCCTTGCGATACACATCTGCACCTAACTGTAAAAAGAGTTCCGCTTTGGTAAAAAGGTATGGAAACTGATTATCTAAGGCGAAAAGTTGCATTTCCTCGCTCATGGCATCCATGACTTCGTCGAGTGATTTTAGTTTGGTGTGATCTTGCATGTTATTCAAATATAAAAAACGTATGAAAGCGGTGTTCAGTTGAATTTGAAAAACAGAACGTAATTTTGTAAATATGCAATTAACATCGGTTCAGATTGAATTCTCCACACCTTTATCCGAGAATACACATCAATTAAAGGACATCGTGTTATGGTTGATACTGGATTGCCGTAACGAGAAACTATTCCAAGGATTCATTGGTTAAAGATCCAACGCTTGTGAATATGGACGATTTCGAAGTCGCCGGTTTAGACCCTGAGTTGACAACCCATGAACTTTCGCGAATTAAAAAACTCATTGCCAAGAACAAAACGCTTCTGGAACAATACATTTCGGGAGATTTAGGCATTGAGGAGTTGATTCAAACATTGATACGCTAAATTTTCCAATATCTCACTTCCCTCCAAACAATGAAAATTGATCTGTTTTAGAGTCAAGATACCAACCAGTTTCCTTGTCTTTTTTGTAGGTTAATTTCCAGGAATTAGAATCCTTAAGAAGGTAAACGATGGCTTCTTTGGTTTTTTTACGCCCGAGCTGGAAGGAAATGTGAACACCGTCATTCTGTCGAATTAGCGATTGGCTCGCTACGACGCAACGTCTGATCTTCGACCGATCTTCCCTCATCGAGCGACTTCGTGTCTCTTGTGAAGTATAGCTTAAAGTTTTTAACGAATAGGTGAAATAGTATTTCCATCGGATAAAATAGGAAGGGTTGAGTCGATCTTTTAGGTCTCCATGTGAAAGCGTGATTTCCTCGCCCAAACGGTACATCAGTTTTCCAGAGAATTCCAACAAAAGTGACCTTGTTTTTCGATAGAGGACCCGTTGAAAATCAAGTCGCAGCGCTTCGTTTTCAAAATCAATGGGTTTGTTCTTCCACTTCTCCTGCAGGTGTTTCACCTCTGCATTGAGCTCCTGAATGCGTTCACCCAACCTTATGTGAGCTTGTATCGCTTCTGCATTAAAAGCTGTGAGATTAGCGATAAATTGTTCTTCGGCTTTCTTCTTTTTTGTATGCTTGATGCTTGCAAAGTGGGAGATCTGGACATTCTTTTCTGTGGTGTCCAGTAAAGCCTTGTGTTCTTGTAAAACAAAGGTTACCAGCTCGTGGTGGTTCTCGTTGAACAGGGCGCGTGCGATGTCGGCTGGGGTATGGGGCATGGTATATAAACTCTAAAATACGTTCTTTATAATTAATACCAATATTTTTTCTTTTGAATTCAATAAATGATTCTATTGAATAAATTAAAACTAAAAATAATTAACTTTAAATATGTTTAAGTCAAATATTTAAGGTGTAATGGAAGATCAAGAAGAGAGTAGGGAGCAGCTGGGATTTTTGAATATCCTCATACTCATTCTCTCTGTTTACGTGCTAATTGCTTTGTTCGTTGATACCTACGTCGAGTTACCGCAAGAGACTTCGGAGCTACTGAACTATATCGACAATCTGATCTGTATCGTTTTCTTGATTGATTTTTGGGTGAGGTTTCGGAAAGCGGAAAGTAAATTGAATTTTATGAAATGGGGTTGGATCGATCTCATAGCTTCCGTGCCAACTTTTGATTTCATGCGTGCCGGCAGACTTCTGCGATTAATTCGAATCATTCGTCTGGTTCGTGCATTTCGTTCAACGAGACACATTGTGCAACATGTTTTTAAAAATAAGATTCAAGGAACACTCACCTCTGTGAGCTTGATCGCCATCTTGATGTTGATGTTTGCCTCAATTGCTATTCTGCAGGTTGAAACAGACCCACAAAGTAATATTCGAACGGCCGAGGATGCCATTTGGTGGTCCTATGCTACAATAACCACTGTTGGTTACGGAGACAGGTATCCCGTGACTACGGAAGGACGCATCATCGCGATGGTTCTGATGACGGTTGGTGCGGCTTTATTCGGGACGTTTACAGCCTACATTTCTTCCTGGTTCATTCGATCGGATTCGAATTCAGAAAAGCCCGCTGATTCCAATAATTAACAATTCAGCTATTTATTTTGAAGGAAGTGGTGTTATTCGAAAACCCATGATGCGTTAATACCACAAATCGTTAAAATTATGGAATCAGTATTCAACACTGCGTCGTTCGCAAAACTATCGAACGCACTTGGCATTACGGGAGTAATGATTAGTATCTCATCCGTGCCACTTATGATGGGAAAAATATTTCCGGGCTCGGTTCTTATGTTATCCGGACTTGCACTTTCTTCCTGTTACTTTGTGCTTAAATCCTTCTCACAGAATTCCTTTCTCCGTAAATCGATCGATATGGGCATGGCAATTCTTGTTATTGGTCTGATCTTTTTTATGATGCATTGGCCGGGAGTAGAATCCATGGCGATGGTTTCTTCTTCGATGTTTCTTTACCTCACCCTCGCAGGAGCAGTAGATTTGTGGATGAACAAGGAAAAAGCATACTTCGATCTTCAGAAATTACTCTTGTTTGCCCTCTTGGGGTGCTGCATTCTGACCGCCTATTATGTTGAACCATTTCCAGCTTAGCTTTACGCATGAAAACAATCATTTTACAAGGTCAGGAGATCAAAATCGGATCATTGGTTCGTTTTGTCAACGATTCTAAGCTGTATACGGGTGTGAAGGGAGTTATTAAACCGATTTTGGGCCAGGTGTACGTTGTCAGAGGTTTTACAGACCTGAACGGTTTCTATCTGGAAGAGATCAAAAACATAGTTTTCGAATGGTACAGTACGGATGGAAAGCTTGAGTCTATCGCTGAACCAGGGTTTGCAAGCTGGCGTTTCGAACCCGCACAACCATTGAGAAAGAAGAAGATCGTTAAGATAGAAATTCTCCCAATGGTAGAGGAGAGGTTGGATGTGGAAGTGCCAGCAAAAGAATCATAGTAAATCCAATCCAAATGAGATCAGTAGTATTAAAAGGGGTAGAAATTACCATTGGATCAAAGGTTCGATTTGTGGATGACAGCCAGCTCTATGAGGGATATACGATTTCAAAGCCTACTTTAGGTAATGTTTACACTGTTCGCGACTTTTCGAAGAAAAAGGGGTTCTTACTTGAAGAGGTTCATAATGATGTCGTTCATTGGACCGATGAGGATGGGAACATTGAGGGATTCGGTGAACCAGGATTTGCTGTTTGGAGATTTGAACCAACCCAGAACTCTTGCAAAAAGAAAATTGTTCGGATCGAAATTCTTCCAATGGTGGAAGAGAGAGTGGACATTTTGCAACCGGAAAAGTAAATGCCTGGTAATTTTAGAAGAGAATGCATTGGCGTTTCATTTTTTTTTAATTACTTCACAATGAAAATTCTATGTGATGCTTAAAAAGTTCCTTCCCTTATTCCTTATTCTTACTGCTTGTGGCAGCTCGACAGATTCGAATTCTTCATGTGACAGGCCTAAAGACCTTGTTTTACTGGGAGAGAAGGTACAAGGCGATTTTAATGGAGATTGTAAAATTGAATCGATTGAAATAAAACTTGTTAAGGAGTCAAAAGGAACTCCGATAACTGATTCGGATTATGAGCCAAATGAATATGATCTGATAATTTCTGATCAGAATATTTCAAAAAAGGGAATTTCTCTAGGTGATTTCCCGAAGTTTATTAATGAGGGAGACCTTAATGGCGACGGAAACGATGAACTTTCCGTTGTAACCTATTCTTGGAACGGTACACTTGTGTATATGAGTGTTATGAGTTTTGGTGGAAATTCTTGGAAGGTATTAGTAAGCCCACAGATCGAGCCTGGTTTAGGAACGGACATCACTTTGGAGGAATTGCAAAAAAGAGTTTACCTGAAAGAGGGTAAAATTCACTACATTAATTCCGATTTGGAAGGGATCAAAACAGAAAAACAGCTCTAAACCAGTTTCGGGACATTTAATTTCAGTCATTTAAAAATAAGCTGTTATTTATGCGGCGATGGATCGTTTTCGTTTGAAAGCCATCTTATGAAACGACTCCTTTTTCTGCTTTGTATTTTTCTGAGCAAGCTGGGTTTTTCCCAAACGCGTGAACTCTATTTTGGTACTTCTTTTTCAGATTACCGTTGGAAAGAACATCCTGAATTAAATTCGGACACCTATGGTTTGGGAGCCCATATTGGTCTACTCAAAGGACGTTCCGACAAAAAGGGGTGCTTCCGTAAATATTATCGCTCATTCTATCCGTTCTTCGGCGCTGAATACAGCTTTTTCAATCACCAGACCTCCGACTTTCAGGCTTCTCAGTTTCATGTACTGAAGGCTTTTGCTTCGTTGCGTTACAACATGATCGGTTCGAAAGAAAAATTCAACAGTCTTTTTATTATGGCAGAGCCGGGAGCAGCGGCGGTGTTTCAACAAAAAGCTTACTCTACAAGACAATTTGAATCCATTGAGGCTGCACCATTTGAAGTGTTTTTACAGGTGGGGTTTGGCGGGCAAATTGGTTTCAAACGAGCGGCTCCTGTGAAAGATAGCTACCGTTGTACCGGGATGAACTTGTCGGTGACCAAGTACTTTTCAATAACTCCTTTTTCTTTCCAGAAAGAATCCAAAGGCAAGCTTGATCAGGTTCGATTGAATGTCGGATTTCATTTTGGATATGTTAAAGCAAAGAAGTCGCTTTTGAGGTTTTGGGGTCGATGATTTGACAAAATATATAGTTGTTAATGAGCGGTTTTAATAGATAATTTATAAATTGGCTATTAAAATGACATTATGGCATGGCTTAAAAATATTATAGAAGATATTCGCTCGGCATACGCAGAGAAGGATCAGTTCGTCACCGTCCGGTGGGAAATTATAACTAAACCGGGCTTAGATATCTTAATACCAGATTTGGTTTCAAGAATAGCAATTTTTATAATTGGATTTTGTGTATTTGATCCTGAAAGTCCTTCCTTCATATTTTTTGGAAATGTAATCGTGTTACTTTTCACCTTTTATTTTGCTGGTCGTCGAAATAAATCGATTTCTTCCTATTTGAAGATGCGACTTCTATCTTTTAAACATGATACATCCGAGAAGAAAGATATTTTATTCAGTGAAAACCTTGTGAAAATATCAACTGAGAAAATGTCTCAAAATGGTTGGTTATTATTGTTGCTTGTTGCAATGCCGTTGTCAGGAGTAGTTTTTACCATGATTGCCTTGGCATATCAAGAAGATTGGGGCAGTAATTCATTCAATGCCCTGTCATCCAATTTTTGGCTGTTCTTGCCTTTATTTATAATTTACCTTGCCCTATCCATAATTATTATAGTATTCAATGAAACCAACTTCGTTAGTAGAAAGGTTATATCCGTTAAGTTCAATGATAAAAAATTCAATAAGAATGAGCTATCGGAATGGAAGAAGTTTCTTGATGGCGAAGAGCACAAAAAAAGACCTATTCCTCTACATGAGATGAATGATATTCTCATCATTGATGTTCAGAAAAAACTTGAGATTTTCCGTCAGCGGTTAGAAAATTTGAGTTACGAAGCTGTATTTCTCGGTGCTTTAACCTTTGCTACTTTCGTACAGTTAACGTCATTTGAAAACATTGAAAAGATTATAGGAACTAAAGTTGAACCGAATGAGCACTACAAAGTACTTGTCTCAGAATTTGACTCCATTTTTAATCTTTCTTGGCTAAAAACGCCAGATGGTTTGACAGAAAATCATGCGATACTATTAATAATAATTGGTAGTTTAATTAGTTCTGTATTCTATGTTATTGTGTTGATGAAAAGGTTTTCAATTCTAAAGGCGATTGAAAAGGCTCAGTTAAAAGTGGAAAAAGCCAAGACTTGGAATAGCAGGGAAGAAACGCGAAATCAAATTTTAGATAATAGTGGAAAGTCTCCGGAACGGTTTACTGATTTAATTCAAATGGAATTAGCCTCTGCTTTTGAGCTTTCTGAAAATATAGACTCGAATCTTGGAATTACATCGTTTATCCGAATGTTAGCTTTATACATGTTTTTTATGATTTTACTGACATCTTCTTATTTAATTCACCATGATCTTTTTCTATTAATTACATTTTCGACAATATACGGCCTCGTCGCATCTGCAATTATGTTTGGGTTTAAAAAAAGAATTTATAAATTATTAATGCTAAAGCATCGTTATGAGCAGAGTTACGAGTTCAAAATCGTAACTAAATAAGCTGCTTCAACGGATTCAGGTCATTTTTGCCAAGATGATAAAAGGTAATGCTTTTTAAGAAAGAGGGCTTGAAAGATTTGATCTGCTCTACCGCCTCAGCATAAGCTCCCCTCATCCAAGGCATGAGCCCCAGATTGCTTATCTTATGCTTTTCGCAGTGGTCTAAGATCTGAACCATAGTCATACCAGTCAGATTAAATGTCTTTTCTTTCCTAAGCATGTACTCTTTAATTGAGGTATTACTCGAATCAGAGATGGGGATGTCACACTGAACACTGACACCAATTGCGTCAAGTTTGTCTACATCCGACCAAATACTTTTATGTTTGATGCCAATTTCAATTTCTGGATGAATGTCTGAGATGTAATCTGCATTCTTTGCCTTAGTCATTTTGAAAACTTTCCCGTACTTCTTGGAAGGAGCAAAATTACCATCTCCGTCATAGAATCCATTGCAGAAGAGTTCAGGTTCAATGTATCGCTCGTCGGAGCTTTCGAGGACAATATGATCAAAACCCCAATCGAGCTTAGGAATTTTTTTCAGCTCAAGCTCTGTGTAGATGGACAGGTTACAGATTAAGATAAATTCATCGTTCAGTAAGGGATAAAGCTGCCCGACCATATGGTCTGAAAGCATGGCAAATGTTCCACCACCTTCATATATGCCTTCATTCATGTTAACAAGGCAATCTATTTTCACTCCTTCACTTTTTAACAACTCAAGAGCATCAAGAACGTTCATCCGAAGGCACCTTACTTTACTATTGTTGAGCGGTGCGAATCTACTGTGTAAATCAATAAGGATGATTCGTTCATAGGGTAACTGTTCGTACGTACGATGGTATGAACCGGAAGCAAGATAAACCAGTGTTCTCATTTTTTTAAAGTTGTACCGTCCGTAAAATGAACCCGCGTAATTTCTATGAAGACTTTTGTAGCATCGTCTACCCAAACACCTTCCAGGTCTAAAATAGTCTCACCCTTCTTTACGGGGGAGATAAAATTTCCGGAGCTCCACGTTCCTTTTCTTGTTCCCTTCAGGTCCTCAAAATTGTCATAGAATCTGGCCTGCCACTCAACGGCATCGACAGTTTTTTTGTTGTCATTTCTTAGCTCGACATAGTAGCCGATGTTTTTAGTCAAAACATTCTGACT
>JAJTDX010000036.1 GCA_021298235.1 Cryomorphaceae bacterium
TTAACTCGCAAGCAAATGCTTGTGGACCTGGCCCAGGAAAAACGTCGTCTTGCGGAGTACAATGAGCACAAAGAAAGACAGCTAAGGCTGTACTCTCAGAAAATGGTCTTTTTCACCTTTTTCCTGGTGGTTTTTATACTTGGACTCGTGATCTATGGGGTGCAGAAACTCACAAAGAACAGAGATCTATGATGGGCGCATCTGATAAAATAAAGTGGAGTTTTGTTTTTGCGTTATTGCAATTGTTAGGAAACGCTTTTTTGGAAGGGCAACAGTTCTTAAATGAAAAGTTGAGCAGTGCAGCCTATTTTTCGAGTTTGTTTGCAGTTGTTTTTGTCCTTACCTATTTTATGATGTTCATTGCTGAGCGACAATCTTTTGGAAAGCGATCCTTGATTCTTCGAATCATAAGTTTCCCACTTGTTGGTGCAGGGACTTCCTTGATCTTATTCTTTGTATTTAGAACAGAAGAGGCTGATTTTGCAGTATATTCGGTGTCCTTTCTGCTTTTATCTCTTCCGGGAGCAATTTGGTCCTTATTGCAGTCCATGTTCGATGAAGTAGATGAAAAAATCACCCAAATGGTGAATGCCAGAGTGGCTTCTGCTCCGACGAATGATTCCAATATCAAAGAGGTACTTTTTCATTTGGAAAACGAAAATGGAAAGTTGTTACTCGAAGTACCTGTGAGCAGAATCATTTGCTATGAAGCGAATGACAATTACGTACTCACTCATTACCTCGAAGAGGACGGAACACTTAAACGATCTATGGAGCGTATCTCATTGCGCAAAATTGAACAGCTTTTAGCCGAAGAGCAGATTCAGTTTTTAAGGGTGCATAAATCTTATTTGGTTAATCCGGAATTTGTAGCAGACTTAAAAGGGCGTTCACAGGCCTATAAATTACAATTGAAAGATTTCGATCAATTAGTGCCTGTTTCTCGTTCGTACGATGTTTCCCTTCTCGGCTTGAAATAACCCCCCCCAACCCTTTTACCACAAAAAGGTAACCATTTGCCTCTGAATAGGTCAATTCGCCCAACTTTTCAACCATAGACGAAATTAATTTGCATCGATCGAAGCTCAAAACTAAGTTTGTTGACTAATAGCCTTACTTGGTATGTTCGTTAAGAATTTATGGATTCTACTTTTTGTGGCAACGTTGATGAGATCTTCGTTATGTTGCGCTACGGACTATTATGTAAACAACGGTTCCCTGGGTGGAGATGTCTACTGTACGGCAATCGGTAACAATGCCAATTCTGGTACGAATCCCGCTGCGCCCAAGGCATCTTTAACGGCTATTTTGATAACATACTCCTCTACATTTTCATCAGGTGATCGAATATTCATTGATGCAGGTACCTATGCTGACAAAAATTTAAATCTAACGGTCAGCGGAATTACAATTTCAGGTGCGGGTCCAGCAAAAACGATTTTTGACAATTCAGGTGCTGGTACAGGATCTTCTAATCGCTTATTTAGTATTTCTGCAAGTAATATTACGCTAGAAAATTTTATGGTCAAAGGATACACATATAGTGTAGCCGGTGAAGCAAGTGCAATTGAAATTACTTCGGCGATTAACCTTTTGATGAATAATGTTCTTGCGGATGGAAACACAGCCGGGGGAGGCAGCGCAACGATAAGAATATCAGGAGGATCCACAGTTACGTTGAATGGGGGTGGATCGAATTGCAATCCTTCCGGTGCTACATTAGCTGGAGGTGGAGTTAATGTTGAAGGGAATGGAAACAATGTTACTTTCAACAATTATTCTTTTTCAAACAATTCAAAGGATCTTCAACCAGGAGCTGCTTTGTATGTCGTAGGAAACAATACCACAAGTGTTACAATTAACAACTCTATCATTGCTGACAATCGGTGCACAAGCAATGGAGGTGCTGTGTTCATCTCAGGGGCGAACTTGACAGTGAACAGTTCCTATTTTCTGAACAATTCCTCCTACGGTGGTTCGGGACCTAAATATGGAGGTGCTGTGACAATTGGTCGAGGTGCAAATGTGTCTTTCACAAATTGTAAATTCGAAAACAATAGTGTGACAAATAGTGGTAACGGAGGGGCAATATCCATAAATACTGCAATTGCTGGTACAGGGAGTACTGCGGTTCTTAATGTTACGAATTGCTCCTTCATAAACAACTCGGCTTCTTCCGGAAGCGGGAATCATATTTTTGCACGCGTGGGCAGCTATAATTCCGCAGAAATTAATATCAATGAATCGTACTTTTCCAGCTCAACAACTAGTATAGTAAATGGAAATACAGCTGTATTCAGCATCCAGAATTCAGGAAATCCTTCAACATCCGGTGCTGTTGGATTCGTGAATACAAATTTGCCTTCAACGAGTGCGACTCCCTCTTTTCCGACTTTACAAGGAAGCTGTTATGGTATGGTGTTACCTGTAGAATTTATTGATCTAAATTCGTTCTGTTCAAACGGTTCAACTCATCTCTTATGGTCTACTGCTTCTGAACACAACAACGATTATTTTACCATCGAAACAGGCAATGAGCAGGGTGAATTTGAGGTGCTGGTGACAGTCAATGGTGCTGGGAATTCTAATGAGGAGCTGACCTATCAACTTCCTGTGAGAGATGCAGCGTATTACCGTTTGTCTCAGACGGATTTTGACGGCACGAAGGTGGAATTGAAAACAGTTTCTGCAAGTCCGTGTAAAGACCATAGCTCAGAAATAGTTTACCTCGATCAGTTGCATGCCTTTGATATTTATTTGAAAGAGCAGTTTTCAGGTGATGTCCAATTTTCTATGATAAATAGTGTGGGTCAGGTCATCGAACGTGTCACCCGCTCAAATGATAACACTAGTGTACAGCGAATATTTTTAAGTTCTTTTTGCTCCGATGGGATGTACTTCCTGCAAGTTACCGCCGGTTCGGTGGTGCTTTCAGAAAAGTTCATGATAAGAAAGCAATAGTTTAGTAAGGTTTAGGTTAAGATTTAGGTTTAGGTATGAAACAGGTAGTCATTATTCTCGTCATTCAAAACATTCCAGAGGAGTGAGAATCTGCCTGTATCATAAAAAAGGCCTTTCTCACATGGGAAAGGCCTTTTTTTTAATTTGTAATTTTGTGATGTTATGTATTATACGGAAGAAACAGTCGTTTTTTGGAACGGCGAATTTGTAAAAGCGAAAGACGCTAAAGTTGGATTGTACAACCAAACCATGCATTATGGGAATGGAGTGTTTGAGGGGATCAGATCTTATGATACTCCAGACGGCACACGGATTTTTAAGGCGAAGGAACATTACGATCGTTTGCATTATTCAGCTGAGAAAATGCACATTCAGCTTTCCTACACTTCTGATGAGTTGGAGACGATTACCTACCGCTTGCTTGAATTAAATGGGTTGAAGGATGCATATGTGCGCCCATTGGTGTACCTTGGTGAAAATATGTCACTCACACCAACTCAGGATGTGCATGTGGTCATCATGGCATGGGAATGGGGGAAATACCTCGGAGATTCTATGTTGAAAGTGATGTTGTCTTCGTATCAACGTCCGAACCCTAAGGCATGTCATGTTCAGGCAAAGGTGGTGGGTCATTACACGAACAGTATCCTTGCAACTACCGAAGCAAAACAAAAAGGATTCGATGAAGCATTGTTGACGGACATCCAAGGTAACATCGCTGAAGGTCCCGGAGCAAATTTCTTTTACGAGAAGGATGGAGTTTTATATACTGCACCTTTGGGTAATATCCTCTCAGGAATTACGAGAGCCACTGTGTTTGAAATAGCCGAAGAGCTGGGTATTCAGGTGGTTGAGAAACTTTTTAAACCTGAGGAAATCTATACTGCAGATGCTGCTTTCTTTTGCGGAACTGCAGCTGAAGTAATTGGTATCGCACAATTCAATGACTACAAATTTCCACTCAATTGGGAGGATTCTAATAGCCATTTGATCCAGCGAAAATACAAGCGAAGAGTGGCATTCAACGAATACCGTAATGTGTATCTGTAACTATGGAATTGAATAAATACAGTAAGATAGTCACTCAGGATGAAACTCAACCTGCATCTCAAGCAATGTTGTATGGGGTTGGCCTGACAGATGAGGACATGAAAAAACCTCAAGTTGGAATAGCTTCTACATGGTTTGAAGGTAACACCTGTAACATGCATCTCAATGGGTTATCGAAATTCGTAAAAGATGGCGTTCAGCAAAATGGGCAGGTAGGCCTGCAGTTCAATACGATCGGTATCAGTGATGGAATTACCAATGGTACCGATGGGATGCGCTACTCACTTGTTTCGCGCGAGATCATTGCGGATTCAGTTGAGGCGGTCACGGCAGCACATTATTACGATGGGTTAGTAACTATTGCAGGATGCGATAAGAATATGCCAGGAATGACCATGGCGATGATCCGTCTGAATAGACCTTCATTGATGGTTTATGGTGGTACAATCGCTTCCGGAAAATACAAAGGACAAACCTTGAACATCGTTTCGGCATTCGAAGCGCTGGGTGAACGTTATGCCGGCAAGATCTCTGAAGAAGATTACAAAGGAGTGATCAAAAATGCATGTCCGGGTGCAGGCGCATGCGGTGGTATGTACACGGCAAATACTTTGTCTTCGGCTATTGAAGCATTGGGTTTGAGTTTGCCATACAGCTCATCAAATCCGGCTATGAGTTCTGAAAAAAGGGAAGAGTGCCTAAATGTTGGAAAATACATGAAGATCTTATTGGAACGTGACATTAAGCCATCCGACATTCTTTCAAAAAAAGCTTTTGAGAATGCTCTTCGTGTGGTCATAGTCCTTGGAGGATCTACAAATGCGGTCCTGCACCTGATCGCCATGGCGAAAACAGCAGAAATAGATATCTCTTTGGAAGATGTGACGCGTATGAATAATGAGACACCACTTATTGCAGATCTCAAACCAAGTGGGAAATACCTGATGGAGGATGTATTCGCCATTGGGGGGGTTCCCGCGATCATGAAATACCTGTTATCTAAAGGGTTGTTGCATGGAGATTGTTTAACGGTAACTGGAAAAACGATACGCGAAAATCTGGACGAACTACCAGGGCTTCCGGAAAACCAAGATGTGATCTATCCTGTCGAAAATCCATTAAAAGCATCTGGACATTTGAGAGTCTTGTATGGAAATCTTGCACCGGAAGGTTCAGTGGCAAAGATCACAGGGAAAGAGGGTGAACAGTTCTCCGGACCGGCCATCGTATTCGAAGATGAGTTTGATTGCATCCGTGGAATTCGCGATGGTGAGGTGAAAGCCGGTAGCGTAGTGGTCATAAGAAATGAAGGGCCGAAAGGTGGCCCTGGAATGCCTGAAATGTTGAAGCCTACTTCCGCACTCATTGGTGCAGGGTTTGGAAATAGTGTGGCATTAATCACTGATGGCCGTTTCTCTGGAGGAACACATGGCTTCGTCGTAGGACACGTTTGTCCTGAGGCGTTTGATGGCGGACCTATTGCCTTAGTGAAGAATGGCGATTTCATTACGATCGATGCGATCAACAATACGATCAACATGGACGTATCAGAACAAGAATTAAACGAAAGAAAAAGGAATTGGACTCAACCCGAACTAAAAGTGAAGACTGGTGTTTTGTATAAATATGCGAAACTGGTGAGTTCAGCTTCGGAAGGGTGTATCACAGACAAATAATAAGAAATGAATATCAGAGGAGCCGAGGCGGTCATGCGCTGCCTTACAGAGGAGGGAGTAACAACAATTTTTGGCTATCCGGGTGGTGCAATAATGCCCGTTTACGATGCTTTGTATGATTTTAAAGAGCAAATCAATCACATTTTAGTGCGTCATGAACAGGGAGCAATTCATGCGGCACAGGGTTTTGCCCGTACGTCAGGAAAAGTTGGTGTTTGCTTAGCTACATCAGGACCGGGTGCGACCAACCTGATCACAGGTTTGGCTGATGCGATGATCGATTCCACTCCCGTAGTTTGTATTACAGGACAAGTGGCATCGCATTTACTCGGAACAGATGCATTTCAGGAAACAGACGTGATCGGTATTTCGATGCCTGTAACCAAGTACAATATTCAGGTCACCAGAGCTGAAGACATTGCTCCGGCTATGGCAAAGGCCTTTTATATTGCAGCTACAGGTCGACCGGGTCCAGTTTTGGTAGATATTACCAAAGATGCGCAATTTGGAATGGTCGATTTTACCTACGAAAAATGTCAATCGATTCGTAGTTATATTGCGAAGCCAAAGTTGGATCGTATAGCAATTGAGGATGCGGTTGCATTATTGAGCACAGCACATAAGCCTTATTTATTGGTAGGACAGGGAGTGATCCTCTCCGAAGCACAAGGTGCTCTGTTGAATTTTGCTGAGAAGAGTGGAATTCCAGTTGCCCTTACCTTATTGGGTTTAGGAGCATTTCCTGCAGATCATCCCCTGTATGTTGGATATCTCGGAATGCATGGGAATTATGCGCCAAATATTCTGACCAATGAATGCGATGTCATCGTTGCAGTGGGTATGCGTTTCGATGATCGTGTAACCGGGGATGTTTCCCGCTATGCAAAACAGGCCAAAGTGATCCACATTGATATCGACCCTGCAGAGCTGAATAAGATCGTTAAAGCAGATGTGGCGATCAATGCTGATGCACGAGAGGCCCTGGAAGAATTGACAAAGTCAATCTCTGAAAGGAAGTATGCGCAATGGTTGCAACAATTTAGAGATCTGGAGCAGATTGAACTGAATGAGGTAGTGAACGATGCGATCAATCCACCGGATAATGAATTGAAAATGGCCGAAGTAGTTGACCTTCTTTCGAAAAAAACAGATGGTCAGGCGATTGTCGTAACCGATGTGGGTCAGCATCAGATGATTGCTTCCCGCTATTACAAGTACAAGGGGTATCGCAATAACATTACCTCAGGAGGATTAGGAACCATGGGGTTTGCCTTGCCGGCAGCCATCGGTGCTAAACTTGGAAATCCGGAAAAAACAGTGGTAGCAATTATTGGCGACGGTGGATTCCAGATGACGATTCAGGAACTTGGGACAATACTTCAGGCTGAAATAGATGTGAAGATCCTGATTCTCAATAATAACTTCCTCGGAATGGTACGTCAATGGCAACAGCTGTTCTTTGATCGTCGCTATTCGTTTACCGAAATTGTGAATCCGAACTTTACGGCGATTGCCAAAGCCTACTCCGTAGATGCATCCAAGATCGAGCAGCGATTAGAGTTGGATGAAGCACTTGATCAAATGCTTAATTCTAAAGTAGCCTATCTATTGGAAGTAGTAGTCCAAAGAGAAGAAAACGTATTCCCAATGGTAGCTACGGGAGCTTCTGTTTCTGAAATCCGATTAAACTAAAAGAATCTTATGGAAACAACTTTCAACATATCGGTTTTCACTGAAAATAGTATTGGAATCCTCAATAGGATAACGATCATCTTTACGCGACGTCACTTGAATATCGAGAGTATCACGGCTTCAGAATGTGAGATCAAAGGAGTATATCGCTACACGATCGTATTGAATACGACCCTTGACCAGGTGAAAAAGGTCGTATCGCAGATCGAAAAACAAGTAGAAGTCCTCAAGGCGTTTTATCATACCGATGAACAAGTCGTTTACCAGGAGATCGCTTTGTATAAAATCCGCACAGATGCGTTCACTAACGGGACGACAGAAAAGATCATCCGTGATCACCATGCGCGCATTTTGAGTGTGGATAAGGATTTTATGATCATCGAAAAAACCGGTCAGCCTGAGGAGTTGACGCTTCTATTTGATGAACTCAATGTTTTTGGGGTACTGGAATTTGTTCGTTCCGGACGTGTTGCCATTTCCAAACCGATGAAAACCCTCGAAGCATATTTAGAAGAATTAGCAGAAAATCATAGATAAAATGAATTATTTCAATCAATTACCTTTTAGAAAGCAAACCGAACAACTCGCAAAATGTGAGTTTTTAGATAATTCCCACTTTCAGCATGGAGTTGAAGCCTTGAAAGGTAAAAAGATCGTCATCGTTGGATGCGGCGCCCAAGGCTTGAACCAGGGACTTAACATGCGCGATTCCGGGCTCGATATCTCCTATGCTTTGCGTGAAGATGCTATTCGTGATCAACGTATTTCCTGGAAAAATGCCACTGACAATGGATTTCAAGTCGGTACCTATCAAGAGCTTATTCCAACAGCCGATTTGGTATGTAACCTTACTCCCGATAAACAACATACATCTGTCGTAAATGCGATCATGCCTTTGATGAAACAAGGAGCGACCTTGTCCTATTCTCACGGATTCAACATCGTGGAAGAAGGAATGCAGATCCGTGAAGACCTCACCGTTATTATGGTGGCACCTAAATGTCCGGGAACCGAAGTGCGTGAAGAATACAAACGAGGTTTTGGAGTGCCAACGCTTATTGCGGTGCATCCGGAAAATGATCCGGAAGGCAAGGGATTTGAGCTCGCAAAAGCATATGCTGCTGCGACAGGCGGACATCGTGCTGGGGTATTACTTTCTTCCTTTGTGGCAGAAGTGAAATCAGATCTGATGGGTGAACAAACCATCTTGTGTGGATTGCTTCAGACAGGTTCAATTCTTTCATTTGACAAAATGGTTGAAAAAGGGATCGAACCAGGCTATGCGGCAAAATTGATCCAATATGGTTGGGAAACGATCACGGAGGCTTTGAAACATGGTGGAATCACCCATATGATGGACCGTCTTTCGAATCCTTCGAAGGTAATGGCCTTTGAATTGGCTGAACAATTAAAAGACATTATGCGTCCCTTGTTCCGTAAACATATGGATGACATTATGAGCGGCGCATTTTCTGACCGAATGATGATCGACTGGAAAAATGGAGACCAGGAATTGCATACTTGGCGTGCAGCAACTGGTGAAACGGCATTTGAAAAAACACTTGCCACTTCTCAGCCTTTCGCTGAACAAGAGTTCTTTGACCACGGAACCTTGTTAGTTGCTTTTGTGAAATCAGGAGTAGAATTAGCCTATGAAACAATGACCGAAACAGGTATCGTTGCAGAGTCTGCCTATTATGAGTCACTTCATGAAGCGCCGCTAATTGCCAACACAATTGCCCGCAAGAAATTGTATGAAATGAATCGCATCATTTCGGATACTGCTGAATACGGCTGCTATTTATTTGATCATGCGTGCAAACCCTTGCTCGGTGACTTTATGAAGAAGATAGAAACAAGTGTGCTTGGTCGTCCGTTTAGTGATTCTAATCAGGTCGATAATAAGCGCCTGATAGAAGTGAATAAAGCTATCCGTCAACATCCAATTGAAACTGTTGGAGCCTATTTGCGAGAGCAGATGACTAACATGAAAAGCTTGAACTAATGGTTAGTTTGGAGGACGTCCGTAAGGCGCAGTTACAATTAAATGGGGTGGTTCAGGAGACTCCTTGTTTGCCAAATCTTCATTTATCAGACACATATGCTGCCACTATCTTCTTGAAACGTGAGGATCTTCAACTTGTACGTTCTTACAAAATACGCGGTGCTTTCAATAAAATAAGCTCGTTATCTGACGATGAGAAAAAGCAGGGGATCGTTTGTGCCAGTGCAGGAAATCATGCGCAGGGCGTTGCCTACTCATGTCACTTGTTAAATATTCAAGGAACGATTTACATGCCTGCAACCACCCCAAAACAAAAGGTTAGACAGGTAGAATTGTTTGGAAAAAATAATGTGAACATTGTTTTACAGGGTGATACCTTTGACGATTCATATGCTGCTGCGATGGATTTTTGTCAGCAAAATCATAATGTGTTTGTTCATCCCTTTGATGACGAGAAGGTTATTTCCGGTCAGGGAACAGTCGGATTGGAGATTCTCGAACAGGTAAGAGAGAAGATTGACATAGTGTTGGTCCCCGTAGGGGGGGGTGGGCTGATCTCAGGAATTTTGAGCGTTTTCTCCCAGTTGAGCCCCGATACAGAGGTCATTGGTGTGGAACCATTGGGAGCGCCAGCTATGCAGGTATCACTGAAGAAAGGCAAGAATACACAATTGGATGAGATCGATAAGTTCGTCGATGGTGCAGCAGTAAAACGTGTCGGTGATGCGAATTTCGAGATTTGTAAGCAATGGCTCAGTGAGGTCATTCTCGTAGCTGAAGGAAAAGTGTGCTCGACCATTCTGAAATTATACAACGAACAGGCGATGGTGGTAGAACCGGCTGGAGCATTAACCATTGCTGCCTTGGATCAGCTGGTAGATCGCATTAAAGGAAAGAATGTGGTATGTATCGTCAGTGGCAGTAACAACGATATCACCCGAACCGAAGAGATAAAAGAAAGGTCCTTATTCTACGAGGGATTAAAGCATTATTTTCTGATCCAGTTTCCGCAACGCCCGGGTGCTCTGAAGGACTTCGTGACGAAGGTGCTTGGAGAGAATGACGACATCACCTTTTTCCAGTTCTCCAAGAAAAACAATCGGGAAAGCGGTCCGGCTGTGGTTGGTATCGAACTTAAAACTCCGGAAGATTTCAAAGCAATAACAACCAATTTGGAAAGATTGCATTTTCAGTTTCAGTATCTGAACGAAGACCCAGATTTATTCACGCAGCTGATAGGGTAAAGAATTAAAGATTTTTGTCGCCATTCTCCTTGAGAATAACGTAATTTTGACATCCTGAATTTTACAACATGTCTACAGAAATCAAAGTCCTTCACAATGCACGCTGTTCAAAGAGCAGATGTGCCCTAGATTTTTTACGTTCAAAGGATTTGTCTTTTGAGGTAATCGAATACCTCGATAAACCATTATCTAAGGTTGAAATGAAAGAAATCCTCAAAAAATTAAACATCAAAGCGGAGCAATGGATCCGTAAAAATGAAGAAGATTTTAAAGTGCATTACAAGGGTAAAACATTGTCAGATGATGAATGGATCGATGCTATGTTAAAATTTCCGAAACTAATTGAACGACCTGTCGTAATAGTAGGGGACAAGGCTGTTATTGCACGGCCAACTGAACGTATAGTAGAGATACTTTAAATGTTTGTGAATAAATGAGAACGAAATATATTGACCTGATCGACCAGACTTTCGACTTTCCACAAAATGAATTTCATTTAAGGGAAGATCACCTGTTCTTTCATGGGATCGATCTCATGCGTTTGATCAACGAGTATGGTACTCCTTTGAAATTCAACTACCTACCACAGATTTCTAACAATATTCAACGTGCAAAGGGATGGTTTCGCGAGGCAATAAGCAACCTTGGTTACTCTGGAAATTACTATTATTCGTATTGCACAAAGAGCAACCATTTTTCATTTGTGCTGGATGAGGTACTCAAAAATGATGTGCATATAGAGACGTCCTCGGCCTTCGATATTGACATTGTCAAGAACCTTTACAATTCTGGAAAACTTACCCAGGGAAAATATGTGATCTGCAATGGGTTTAAACCACAGCAATACATTGATAACATTGTTGGTCTGATCAATGAAGGAAACTTAAATGTCGTCCCTGTAGTTGATAACACGCATGAACTAAATGAAATTCTCTCCAAAACGGATAAAGATGTCAAAATAGGTGTCCGAATTGCTTCGGAGGAAGAACCGAAATTCGAGTTCTATACCTCAAGATTGGGCATCAGATACCGTGAGATCGTTCCTTTCTATAAAGCTATGCTGATGGACAATCCGCGTGTTGAAGTTAAAATGCTACATTTCTTTATTAATACTGGCATTAATGACACAGCGTATTATTGGAATGAATTAACGAAGTGTTTGCGGATCTACAGCGATCTTAAAAAGATCTGTCCGTCACTGGATTCGCTGAACATAGGGGGTGGGTTCCCAATCAAGAAATCACTGGCGTTTGATTTCGATTATGCCTACATGGTGCGAGAAATTCTTACTCAGGTCCAACGTGTTTGTACGGAAAATGACATTCCTGAGCCCAATATTTTTACTGAGTTCGGATCCTTTACAGTTGGAGAAAGCGGCGGAGCGATCTTCTCCGTTTTGCACCAGAAACAACAGAATGACAGAGAGAAGTGGAACATGATCGATTCTTCTTTTATGACCAACCTTCCTGATACATGGGCGATCAATCAGCGTTTTATCATGTTGCCTGTCAACCGTTGGAACGATGATTACGAGCGCGTTCTTTTGGGGGGCTTGACCTGTGACAGCGATGATTACTACAATTCAGAGCAGCATTCCAATGCGATTTATCTTCCGAAATTTGACAAAAACAATCCGCTTTATCTTGGCTTCTTCAACACTGGAGCATATCAGGAAACCATCGGTGGCTTCGGCGGATTGAAGCATTGCCTCATTCCTGAGCCTAAGCATATTCTCATACAAAGAGATGAGGATGGAAAATTGCAAACATCTCTGTTCAGTGAGGAACAAACGGCACATGATTACCTTAAAATACTAGGATATATTCCTGAATAATTCTGAAGGCACAAACTAAATTCTTATTTTTACATTACTTTTAATTCCCCACTTCAATCAATGAAACTCAACAAGATTATTATACGAAATGCTTCTAAATTTTCAGTTGTTCTTAAAAATTGGGCCGAAGAAAGAGGGTACGAAATTGAAGAACAAGATGAGAAGGTCGAAAGTCCTGAGGAAGGAATTGATGGTCTGGTAATTTTTACCCAAAATCAAATTTTGGAAAAAGAAGTTCTGGAAGTAAGAAATGCTTTCGATCATCAGCAAAAACCTGTGCATAAGATCGATATCAATGGGACATTAATGGTGGGTATCTCCAATCTTGATCTATGGATCGAGCGAAATAAATCTAAAAGAGTTCTTTTCATAGGTGCGGATAACCTTCTGGAAAACATGAATCTCGTTCGTTTTCTTGAACATCTGAAATAACAATAAGGAAACTGTTAGAACTTTTTTCGTTTTCAAGTTTTATCCTTTGAGGAAGTAAAGCTGAATGACCACACAAAAAAAAGCAATCATTATTGGTTCGGGTGTTGCAGGTTTGGCATCTGCTATTCGCCTGTCTGCAAAAGGCTATAGCGTTCATGTATTTGAATCAAATTCCTACCCAGGTGGAAAACTCACTACCCTTCAACTCGGCAAATATCGTTTTGATGCAGGGCCATCTCTTTTTACGCTTCCTCATTTAGTAGATGAACTGTTCGAGCTCACCGGAAAGGATCCAAGAGCTTATTTTGAATACTCGACGGTTTCTACGGCATGCCATTATTTTTTTGAAGATGGCACAAAGCTTCAGTTTTCTGCAGATAAAGAACAATTGCTTAAACATGTGAGTGAGGAGCTCCAGGTTGATCCGGAGCCACTACGTTTACATTTTGAAAAAAGCCAATTCATTTTTGAACGCACTAAATCTGCTTTTTTAGAAAGATCCTTACACCGCTGGCAAAGCTACCTTTCAGTGGATATTTTGAAAGCAATTATTGCAATTCCCCGCCTTGGGATCTTCTCCACCATGCATCGTGAAAATGAGCGTTGCTTAAATCATCCCAAGTTGGTTCAGATATTTGACCGGTACGCTACATACAATGGTTCTAATCCCTATCAGGCACCTGGAATTTTGAATATTATTCCACACTTGGAACATGGGATAGGAACTTATTTCCCTAAAGAAGGCATGCACGGAATTACCAAAGCTTTAGTCAAACTGGCGGAGGATTTGGGGGTGCAGTTCTTTTTCAACCAACGTGTGCAAGAGATAATTGAACAAGGTGGACGTGTGAAAGGAATCCGGCTGAACGACCGAGATGAATATGCGCATGTTGTGATATGCAATTCTGATGTTAAACCTGCCTACAGAAAGTTATTGAAGAATGTCAAGGCACCGGAGAAAACCATGAAACAAGAACCCTCAAGTTCTGCAATGATCTTTTATTGGGGTGTCAAAGCGTCATTCCCGGAGCTCGATCTTCATAATATCTTCTTTTCTGAAGATTATCAAGCTGAATTTGATTGTATTTTCAGAAAGGGCATTGTATCAGCCGATCCAACGGTGTATGTTCATGTCGGATCCAAGTACGTGTCTGAGGATGCCCCGGAGGGGTGTGAGAGTTGGTTTATTCTTGTGAATGTACCGAGTAACAATGGACAGGATTGGGAGACGTTGCGCAATCAAATACGACAAAATGTACTTCATAAATTATCTCGTATGCTGGGGAAAGATATTGAGGGCCTCATCGAAGAGGAAGACTATCTTGATCCAGTGAGGATCGAACAACGCACCTCGAGTCACGCAGGTGCACTATACGGAGCAAGTTCAAACGATCGTATGGCTGCATTTTTCAGGCATCCTAATTTTTCGAAAATAAAGGGGCTTTATTTCGTCGGAGGCAGCGTCCACCCGGGTGGTGGAATACCTTTGTGTTTGCTGTCCTCTAAAATAGCTGTTGATTTGCTTGAGGATTGAGTAGAATACCCCCAAACAAAATAATCTTGCTAATTTGGCGTTCGTAAAAAACAATGAGAAGCACTTTCTTATTTTTAGTCATTAGTTGTGCTGTTTTTTCGCAGCAACAAAACCACCGATCACGATCCGAATTAGGGATTTTGGTGGGAGGTTCCAATTATATTGGAGATTTGAATTCATTGAACCCTTTTTACAATATTCATCCTGCAGGAGGATTGCTGTACAGGTACAATCAACACAGTCGTTTGGCGTGGAGAGCATCATTGCTATACGGAACGGTCAGCGCTTCGGATGCAGATTCGAAGGAAGCATTGTTAGCGAATCGAAATTTAAGTTTTAAATCCACAGTGTACGAAGTAAATGCGGGGTTAGAATTTAATTATTTGCCTTTTCAGATTGGTCATGATAAATACAAAGGAACGGCATATTTAATGACGGGAATTTCTCTGTTCAGAATGAATCCAATGACGGAATACAATGACGAATGGATCGAATTGCAACCACTTGGAACAGAAGGACAGGGGAGTAGTTTGAATGACGAAGAAAATTACAATCTTACCCAATTAAGCGTGCCTCTTGGTGTGGGAGTTCGATTTTCCATTGGAAAGCGGTCTACGATTGGATTTGAATACGGTTTGAGGAAAACCTTCACAGACTATCTGGACGATGTTGCAAGCAATGGCTATGTTGATGCTAGCGCACTATCTGAAGAAAACGGCCCCTTAGCAGCAACCCTATCGAACAGGAGTATAGATGGTTCTAGATTTGGGAAGAGAGGAACAGCAGCCACGAAAGATTGGTATTCCTTTTTCGGGGTTACACTTACTTTTCGATTAGGGAAACCGAATAAGTGCTTTAATCATTGATAGAGCTTCTTTTGCTGTGCGCACAGAACAAAGAACAGGATTAAATGAGTATCATTTATTTACAACTGTTTTGAAGCATACATTAAAGAAATAAGTACGTTTTGTAGCTAGGAAAAATTCTTTGTTCTTTGATCCTTACTTACCCTAAGGTTGAGGTAAACTCGAACACTGAGATAATCTCCAAATTGTCAAATCTTCAAATTGTCAAATCTTCAAATTCTTCTAGTGCTTATGTCCGTCGCCTTCCGTATGTTGATGAGGTTCAGCTTGTGGGGCTTGCAAATCAATCACTTCAATATCAAATACCAAATCTGAATAAGGAGGGATAGCTCCCGGACGTCCGTTCTTGCCATAGGCTTGGAAATAAGGGATAATTAGTTTGGCTTTTCCGCCTTTACCAAGCATTCCAAGTCCTTCTTCAAATCCAGGGATCATCCGATTGGTTTTGTATTGAAATGCCATCGGTTGTCCTCTATCATAGGAGGCATCGAATTGCTTTCCGTCTGCTCTGAATGTTCCACGGTAATGGACAGACATATTGGATCCAGTAACGGGTTTCATCTCTTCTCCAGCATTTTCGATCACATAAACCAAACCTGAGGTACTTTGCTGAGCGTTTGGATATACTTTTTTGACTTCTTCAAACATGAAGGTACGATATTGTTCCTCACTCATGGCTGCAATTTTCGCCAAAGCCTCCTCTTTCACTTTTTCTTCATTTCGGATCTTACCATACACCTCCATAAATGCTTTTGATGCGTCCCAGTTTTTCGCTTCTTTACCGACACGAATGATTTTTACGGTATTCATAACATCTCCCTGTTCGATGGCATTTACCACGTCCTGGCCTGTGATTACATGTCCAAAAACAGTGTGTTTCCCATCCAACCACGGGGTTTCTTTGTGTGTAATAAAAAACTGACTTCCGTTTGTTGCAGGTCCAGCATTCGCCATGGAAAGAATACCAGGGCCGGTATGTTTGAGGTCAGGATGAATCTCATCATAGAATCTGTGTTTTGGACCGCCTGAGCCATTTCCATCCGGATCACCTCCCTGGATCATGAAGTCCTTGATCACTCTGTGAAATTTAAGTCCGTTGTAGAAAGCTTTGTCATAGGTCAACGAATCCATGATTTTCAAATTTCCTTCTGCTAGACCTACAAAGTTTGCGACTGTCATTGGCGTTTTTTGGTATTCCAAAACACATACTATGACACCTTTGTTTGTATTAAATTCTGCATAAATTCCCGGAGCGAGTCCCTCCTTGTCATTTTTTTGAGCAAGTGAGATAGAGAAGGTAAGAACAGAAAAAAGGATTACGGATAAATTTTTCATGGATTATATTTTAATTTTCGTGGTCATTGACAAAAACCTGACCAAAGTTAATTTCGTTTATCGATTCCCCAAAGCATTTTGTTACGAATGGTATCCAGGAAGTTGTTGTCTTCGAATTTGACGACATTGATCATGAACTCTGCTTTTGTCACGATGACTTCTTCTCCCTGTTTTATGCTTTTGGAATTTCCATCCAAACTAATGAGACACTTTCGATCGCGACCCTCTAAACTTAATTTGATCGGCAAATGATCAGGAACTACCATCGGTCTTACATTCAGATTGTGGGGTGCGATGGGCGTGAGAATATGTACCTGACAACCTGGCGTAATGATTGGTCCTCCACAACTTAAATTATATGCGGTGGATCCGGTAGGAGTAGCAACAATCAATCCATCTGCCCAATACGAATTTAAATATTTATTGTCCAATGAGGCATGAACGGTCACCATAGAGGCCGTATCCTTTTTGTGAAAAGTGACTTCATTGAGCGCAAAATTATCTTCCCCAAACAAATCTTCCTCCGTCTTGACGCGCAAAAGAGATCGCTTCTGAAAGTCATATTTTTTAAGCTTCACCTGATTCATAGTATATTCGATCTGGTCTCTGGAAATATTTGCCAAAAACCCGAGTCTTCCAGTATTAATACCGAGTATGGGCACACCTGAATCCCTAACGAATCCTACCGTTTTTATAAATGTTCCGTCGCCGCCAATGCTTAGGGTTAAATCAATGCCTTTATTAAAGTCTAGGTGCGAGGAGAACACATCTGTTTTTTTCGTTAAACCGATCTTATCGATGAGTGTTTCTTTTAGGTCCTTCTCCAAAACCAAATTCCATCCATAACTGTCAATAAGATCTATAACAGCTTTAAAATCAGATAAATTTTGTTTGTTCGGCTTTCTGCCGTAGATGGCAACATTCATGATCAGAGCTTCAAAAAGTTCATGAGTGCTTCATATTTTTCTCGAATATCATCCAGTTCGTCTGTGGTTTGATACGATGCTTTGATTATGTAATCGTAACGTTCAAATGTTCTGGTAATACGGGAAAGTTCAGTGTGATTGATCTTTAAGGTTACCTCAAGCCTTGTGGAATCCGGAATTGAAGTTATGTAGGAGCTGAGAATTCTTGCGTTGTTACTTTCAACGATTTGAGAAATCTGTGACATTGAATAGTCAACAGTATTGACCTCAAGTACTAAAATACCTCCTGGTTCTTTGATGCTTCCAGTATTTGCTAGTACCGTCAGTAAATGATACACTGAAGTACATCCAAGGTAGCTTTCTTTTTCATCGAGAATAGGTAAAACACTAACTTTCAAATCAGAAATCACGTTAAGCACGTCGTAAATGTGAGCGGTAGCAAAAACATAGGGACGAGGCAAGTGATTGAAAAGTTTGTCGAGTTGTTCGTCCAGATCTAATTTATCTAGAATGTCTGACTCAGAAACTACACCCACAAAGCTTCCGTTTTTAAGCACGGGCAGGTGCGAAACTTTAAATTCATCCATCCAACGCAAGGCTTTTTCACCTGAATCCGAGTGTTTCAGAGGAGGAATTTCTTCGGTGATAAGTTCGAAAGCTCTCATTCTTTGACCAAAGTACTAAATTAGTATTTATCTTGATTACATTTGGTCCGTCAAAAATTATGCCTTTCCATGACCAAGTTGAGTGTAAACATTAATAAGATCGCGACTCTCAGGAATGCGAGAGGAGGAGATGTTCCAAGTGTAGTTCAGGTAGCAATTGATTGTGAGCGTTTCGGAGCAGATGGAATTACAGTCCATCCTAGGCCAGACGAACGCCATATTACTTTGCGTGATGTCTATGAGCTCAAAGAGGTCGTCACTGCGGAGTTCAACATTGAGGGGTATCCGGATGACCGTTACATGAAGATGATCGAAGAAGTTTGTCCGACACAGGCGACTCTAGTTCCAGACCCCCCGGGTGTATTGACCTCAAATGCCGGATGGAATACGGTGGATAACAATGCATTTTTACAAGAAAGAATTGCCAGAATTAAAAGCTGGGGAGTGAGGACATCTATTTTCGTGGACACGAATCTTCAAAACATTACCTATGCTTCAAAGACAGGTGTTGACAGGATTGAATTTTACACAGGACCATTTGCTGAAGATTTTACCAAAAATGCTGAGAATTCAGTGATGCCTTATGTTCATGCTGCTCGATTAGCAAAAGAGCTTGGTTTGGGAATTAATGCCGGGCATGACCTAAGCCTAGAAAATTTGCGATTTTTCAAGCAGTCTATCCCTTTTCTGGATGAGGTTTCTATCGGTCATGCGTTGATCTCTGACGCACTCTATTTAGGGTTGGAAAATACAGTTCAACGATACAAATATTTACTTCGTGATTGATGGATCAGTAGTAAGGTGAACAGTAGTGTGTGGATAAGGAATTCGGATTTTATATTCTCGGAAAACACGGTCGATTTCAAATCTAAGGTCAGATTTGTAATTGTTGATGTCCCAGCTTTGATCTGCCCAGAAAATCAATTCCATTTCAAGTCCATTGTTTCCGAAGTTTGCGAGTCGGACATCCA
>JAJTDX010000134.1 GCA_021298235.1 Cryomorphaceae bacterium
CTTGCGATCCATTTATGAACTATTATCTTGGATACACCTATCAATTACAGGAAAAATTTGATGAAGCGACAAAAGCCTACGATGCATTTGAAACAGGGTATAAAAAGGCTGATAATTTCGCCAAGTTCGTGACACAAAGAAAAAATGAATGCAAAGCGGCAAAATCCCTGAAAGTCAACCCAATTCGTGCATGGGTCGATAATGTTGCTTCGTTAAATAGTGAATTTGACGATTTCTCCCCATCAATATCCACAGATGGTGCAGAGATTGTTTTAAGTTCCAATCGACCAAACGGACACTCAACAAATGAAGCAGGTGGCTATGATATGGACATTTATACTTCTTCTCTTTCAGATGGAAAATGGTCGGCTCCCAAACAACTATCCGGTGGAATTAATTCGACTGTGGACGATGTTTCAAACAATCTTAGTTATGATGGTACAAAAATGTTGCTGCATAGGGATAACAATGGCCAATTAGATATTTATGAATCTAAGTTATCAGGACTAAACTGGACAGATCCTGTTCTGGCGCATTTTCAAATATCCTCGAATAAATCGAATGAAAAGTATGCAGCATACGGCAGTGAGGGATGGACAGTGTTTTTCTCTCGCGACAATGACAACAGATCAAACGGATTCGATGTCATGAACAGCGCAGTACAAAGTCGATTGGAACAAGATTTTGGAGCTGGTGTTGCAGTTAGCATCGTGAATAGCAAATTTAATGACGGACCTGTATATATACATCTTGATGGAGAAACTATGTACATAGCTTCCGAAGGCCATGAATCGATCGGAGGGTATGACATCTTTGTATCCAAAAAAGTTCAGGGTGCATGGACAAAACCTGTGAACATGGGCTATCCCATAAACACCCCCTACGATGATCTGTTTTTTGCATCAACAGCCAATGGAAAATTCGCATACATCGCATCCAACCGTGCGAATGGAAAAGGAGGATATGATATTTATAAAGTCATCTTCTGGGGACCGGAAAAGAAACCAGTTTTCGATGTAGAAGATTATCTTCTCGCCTCTATTGCCATGCCTGTGAAGGATGCACAAGTAGAATCTACGGTGAACGTAAACCGCAAATCATTCACTGTTTTTAAAGGTGCAACCATTGATGCGATGACGAAGAAAGCTGTTGAAGCGCTCATTGAAATCACAGACAATTCAACAGGTAAGGTAATTGAAACATTCACTACTAATAGTGCAACGGGAAAATTTATTATCACTTTGACCTCAGGTAAAAATTATGGAATAGCTGTCAAGGCCGATAAGTACCTTTTCCATTCTGAAAACTTCGATATTCCTTCTGGAGCAGGAGATAACCTTGTTAACAAGGTAATTGAATTAAAAAACATTGCCATTGGAAGCAAAGTCGCTCTTCGAAATATCTTTTTCGATGTGGGTAAAGCTGTTCTTCGACCAGAGTCAAATTCTGAACTAGACCGTTTGGTGAAGCTTATGAAGGATGTTCCTGGGCTGAAGATTGAAATCTCGGGTCATACCGATAATACTGGTTCAGCTATGGTAAACGAATCTCTTTCCCAAAGTCGCGCAGAGGCCGTGGTAACATACCTAAGCTCCAAAGGGATTGCAGCTGCTCGTTTAACAGCTAAAGGCTATGGTTCTTCCAAGCCGGTAGCACCGAACAACACAGACGACGGCAGGCAACTGAACCGAAGAACTGAGTTCGAAATCAAAGGAAATTAGAAACATGTGTTAATTTTCGGATGCTCAAGTTAATCGATCTTTGATCTTTTAGCACGAACTAATGGAACAAACAAAATTAAAGATCAGTTTTCTTGGCGGAGCAGGAACAGTCACAGGATCTAAAACATTGATAGAAGCAGGATCTAAAAAAGTCATAGTAGATTGCGGCCTTTTTCAAGGGTTGAAAGAATTAAGAAAACACAACTGGGAAGATTTCCCTGTGGATCCAGAATCTATCGACGAGGTAATTCTCACCCATGCGCATCTCGACCATTGTGGGTATCTTCCTCTTTTGGTAAAAAATGGATTCAAAGGTCCCATCCATTGTTCTTTACCGACGAAAAGACTGTGCGAAATCATACTGCTAGACAGTGCGAAAATTCAAGAAGAAGATGCAGAACGTGCGAACACACATGGTTACACCAAACACAAGAAGGCCTTACCACTTTATGGTGTCAACGACGTATATGAATGTTTGAAACTTTTCACCTATCACGAATTACACGAATGGGTCATTCTTGGGAATTCGCTCAAATTTCAATTTTTGAACAACGGACACATTCTAGGCTCCTGCTTTGTAGATCTGCGTTTCAATGCCAAAAAGATCTTTTTCTCGGGAGATATTGGCAGACCTTTGCCAAGACTACTCTATCCACCGAAAAAAATCCAAGAAACTGACATCCTAATCATGGAATCCACTTATGGAGACCGCACACACGAAATAGATGATGCCAAGGACGAGCTCTTGAAGGTAATCATGGAAACCTGGAACAGAAAAGGAATTTTAATGATTCCAAGCTTTGCGGTGGAACGAACGCAGGAACTTCTATACTTACTGTATTTATTGAGAGAAGAAGATAAATTACCAGCGATGCCAGTTTATCTGGATTCTCCTATGGGTGTGAAATCGACCCATGTATACAATGAATATCCTGAATGGCAAAATATTTCTCATTTCAACCTCAATAGGATGTATGATCATGTTACCTTTGTAAGCAGTGCAGAACAATCGCGTAAGGTGGTACAAAATGTGAAACCAAAGATTGTTATCGCGGGCAGTGGAATGATGGAAGGAGGGCGAATTCTTCACTATTTGAACAATCACCTTGAAGAGGAAAAAAACACCCTTCTTTTTGTTGGTTTTCAAGGTGAAGGAACCCGTGGACGAGCCATATTGGAGGGAGCCAAAGAAATTAAGTTCTTCGGAGAATACCGAAAAGTTCGCTGTCAGGTAAAGGAAATTACATCGTTGTCTGCACATGCGGATCAAATGGAAATGATTGAATGGATGAGGAATATCGAAAAAGCACCGACGCATGTATTTTTGAATCACGGTGAGCCACATCAAACGGATGCTTTGAGACAAAAAATTGAGTACGAACTTGGATGGACAGCAATCATCCCAAAAATGAATGAATCATTTGTAGTTTAAGCCTATGCCTAATTTCAGTAAACTAACTGCGGACGACCTTAACTTTTTCAGCCAACTTCTCGGAGATTTTTGTCTTTCAAAAGAGGAACAGCGGATATCTTACGGACACGATGAGACTGAAGACCTTTCTTTCTTACCTGATGTCGTACTGAAACCTTCGAGTACTGAAGAAGTCTCCAAAATTCTTAACTATTGCAACATACGCAATCTTCCAGTTACCCCTTCAGGAGCTCGTACGGGATTAAGCGGGGGAGCGCTGCCGGTCTTTGGTGGAATTGCTCTCTCCATGGAACGTTTTAATCGGATTCTTCATATTGATGAAAAAAACCATCAGGTGACAACCGAACCCGGAGTGATCACTCAAATTCTACAAGACGCTGTTCGGGAAAAAGGACTCTTTTATCCCCCGGATCCTGCAAGTAAAGGAAGTTGTTTTATCGGAGGCAATGTATCAGAAAATTCAGGTGGTCCAAAAGCTGTAAAATACGGTGTAACGAAGGATTATGTTTTGAATTTGGAAGTGGTGTTGCCGGATGGACAAATAATCTGGACCGGTGCGAATGTGCTCAAGAATGCAACAGGCTACAATTTAACCCAACTGATGGTTGGTTCTGAAGGGACACTGGCAGTCATTACCAAAATCGTCCTAAAATTAATCCCCCACCCTACGAATAATCTTTTGATGCTTGTCCCTTTCTTCAGCGCCAAACAAGCATGCGAGGCTGTTGCAGCGATATTCCGAGCAGGAATCACTCCGAGCGGACTCGAATTTATGGAACGTGATGCACTTACATGGACACAAGCATTTACTGGAGATTTTACTGTTCCTGTAAAAGATGAACACCAGGCACATTTGCTGATCGAAGTAGATGGTTTTGACAACGATGTACTGATGCAAGAATGTGAACGGATCATGCTGGTACTAGAAAACTTTGAAACAGATGAAATTCTTTTTGCTGAATCAGAGGCACAAAAAAACAGCCTCTGGTCATTGAGAAGAAAGGTAGGCGAGGCCGTGAAGTCACAATCGGTATACAAAGAGGAAGATACAGTTGTTCCGAGGTATGCCTTGCCGGAATTATTAGGACATGTTAAAACGATTTGTAAAGAGTATAGCCTTCATTCTGTGTGCTACGGACATGCAGGAGACGGTAATTTGCACGTAAATATCATTCGAGGTGAGCTTTCCGAGGAACAATGGCAAAATGACCTCCCGGTTGCAATCAGAAAACTATTCAAAGAGGTAGTTCGCTTGGGTGGGTGGTCTTTTGAATGGTTTTTAAAAGTCAATTTTAGTTTGAAAAAACCGTTTCTAAAAGCTCGCTTTCGAAAATTGCGGCGGGTGAAATAACCGTGTCTTCCAATGGAACCTTACCATTGTATCGATCCTTAATCTTTTGCTTTACTAGTTCATTTGAGAGATCAAATTCCCTTAGCTTCTGAGGTTTACCTATTTCAATGCCTACTGCCCGTTTATAGATTTTCCAGATTAATTCTGAACAATACATTCTTTGGTCCGACCATTCAAAAGTTCCATCATATTTTCTTCCTTTGAACGCATCTCCAATCTTTTTCATTTTTTTAAGACGATCCTGAGTGAGAATTTGGGCTGCATTCTTCACTCTTTTAATTACATAGGGGCCTCGGTATCCTCGGTTAATCCACTCCGAAAATGGTGTCAATTGAACAGGATCTATAGCCTCGAAAACGAACAACTCTTTATTTTTCAAATAAATAATTCCGCAATGAGAATAGTTCGATTTGGTCGCGATTTGAATCGCCTTGCTTTGAGAGGATTTCGACGTATGAAAAATTAGGTCTCCAGATTTAATCTCACCATTCGTGTCAATCTCATGTTTCGCGTCATCATTTGGATTAGTATTGTCTCTTTCTAAATCACATGAAATCAGAACGCCCGTAAAAAGAAATGCTGTTGCTAACAATACATAAATATTCCTTTTCATTTGGTGGGGTTAAGCTTAGTTATTGAAGAAGTTCAATTCTCCCCGTTTCATTTGATGGTACGCTTTTGCAAGAAAGGCAAGCATCATGCGCATGGAATCAAATGCTTCCTCCGTTTCAGCACTGATCTCTGACTGTCTTAATCGCAACAATAACTTCATGTACATGGCATGAAAGAGAATCTCAATTTGATTTTTGTCTTTCAAATTCGAACGTTCACGAAATTCCTCTATGTATGGATTTGCTCTTTCATATACGTCCTTGTATTTATGATCATCAGAAAGGTTAAGCAGCGTATTATGTAAATAAGAAAGCTCTACCAAAATATCTTTGAGATCGTGCAAATGACCTTGTTTATCAATACGTTGAGACTGCATTTGTCGGATAATACCGTCATACCATGTTCGATATCTGGACAATAACTCTGCGTCCTGGCACTGAGGCGAAACGTATTTATCTATGATGCTGTCCAGGTCAAAATTGAATGAACGAATCAAATCCTCCGTCTGGTACATATACAGAACGTATTCAGCAATATTTTCCTGTAACTTCTGTTCCGCGATGAGCATCTTAGTCTTTCTTGGTGTCGTTTTCTATCTCTGCCTGATGCGCATTCAAAAATGCAGTGAATTCCTTTGTCACATCCATTGCTGAGCTAATGTAGTTGATCTGTCCACCCGGACCGTGAATTAACAAAATGTCGATGCCGTTTTGTTCACTAAACTGTTTTCCGAAGGCTTCAATCTTTCGCGAAATTGTTTCAAGTTTTGACATCGTCTCCTTTTCCAGACGTGCACCTTCATTTTGTTGGTACTGCATGAGTTCAGCCTCCATTTGCTGGGCTCGTTGTTGAATTTGTGCGGACTCGTTTTCAGAAAGCAAACCACTCCTCAATTTCTCATTGTTTCGCATGATGAAATTTTGGTATTCCTGCGTTCGGCGTTCTACTTCTTTTTGAAATCGCTCCTGTTTTTTCGTTACGACGGCTTCTTCTTTTTTGAAATAGTCAAATTGTTTTTTGAGGCTATCACTATGATAATATGCAATTTTCAAACCTTTCATGTCCCGTTTCTCAACCTTCGGAACAGTATTTTCTGATTTCTTTTCAGGTGCAGAAGTACAAGCTGCTAAAAAACCAAGAGCGAAAAAGATATAAGTAAATTTCATGCTGTAATATGTTTATTTTTAAAGGATTCTTCCCAATCTGAGCGCATCTCAACAAAACGCAAAACACTTTTTCGCAAGAGCTCTGGAGTGATCATTCGCTCCACCTCCTCCATTGAATTAACATCAAGCTCCCCTATCTTGAAAGTTTGTTCAAACTGCCCCAATTCAATCTTCACGATATATTTTGAATTGTAACTAAATAACTGAATTTTCAGCCTTTCATGTGGTATGTCCTTGATTAACCTCATGGGACAAAAATAAGGCTTAGTTTCATTGGTAAACAAAAAAAGCATCCTAAGATGCTTTAAAACTGTTAATTCGCGACGAGCAAATCAGTATCATGGAATTCCTTAAACACAAATGGAACTTTAACCATGTACGCATAGTCCTGCCCTACCTCATACATGTCTTCGTCACTTGTTCGGTAGTACCATTCGACATGAACTTCTCTACCGTTTTCAATTAGCTCATTCAGTTTGTACATTAACAAAAGAATTCGTTTTGAAGACGATATATTAAAGTACTCAAGATTGATTTTCACTATTGTTTTCTGGTTCGGATTAAGAATATACGCCTCAAACCAACTTAAAACTGGCAACCAAAAATCGTCAGGCTGGTCAGGAATTGACCTTCCCGCAATTTGCATCGTCCCTTCCACTCTGCTAAAGTGAATGTGAGGGGTATGTGTAGTTGCTTCAACAATAAAATCCTTCATTTTTCAACAAGAATATGAATCACAATATGGGCTAAATTTAGAAAAGAAATTCAAATTTTCTACGAATTAGCACTTTTTATGGATGAACATCGAAATATATCGACGAATTTATTTGATTGATTAAAATGTATCAATGATTGAGTTTTCTGTAGGCTTGTGTAACTTAGAGGTAAAAATAGAACGTTGGCCATAACGGAACGATATAGTATACTCAGAGAATTAGGCGCAGGCCAATCCAAACGGTTTGGACGTGTTTTCGAAGGGACTGAAAAGGTGACAGGGAGGCGTGTGTTGATCAAAGCATTGAGTAAAGAACTTTCAACACGTGCAGTTCATCAGTTAAAAAATGAACGCACATTTAGTTTTCATTCCACAGGATTGCCGGAGGTGTTGGATTTTTATGAATCAGATACCGAGCTGATTCTTGTTAAAAGTTATCTTGAAGGGGTTACGCTTGCCGAATACTGGTCAACCCAAGGAAAGAATTCATCCAAAATTGCATTTGCACAGAAACTAATCTTAGAACTTCAAACTCTTTTCGATAGATTGAAATCTGAAAATGTGGTTCACTGCGACCTAAAGCCATCAAACATTCTAATACACTCGAACAATGAAGAAATTCAGGTCTCGTTGATAGATTTTGGTTTAGCAGTTCGTTCAAACGATCATGAAGCAAGAAAATTAATTTTTCCATTGGGATTTGCTGCACCTGAATTGATTCTGAACAGAACAGACCTTGTGGACCAGCGAACAGATATTTTTTCTTTAGGCATAACCTTGTGGTATCTTTTTACAGGAAAGTTGCCTCTCTCCCATCCCAATCCAAGTATTTACACCAACTTACAGCTCACTCACCCGATTCAGGATGATCCTTCCATTCCAAAGGGTTGGTTTCCTATCCTCAGTAAGATGACTAGCAAACATGTTTTCCGAACCGCTCCAAACTTAATGTCGCCTAAAGATGTTGAAGAGTGTTTAAAAGACGGAATCTCCGGACGTTATACCTCTCTAATTGAAATTTTGGAAGACTTGCGGAATCTCCCTCAAAAAAAATCCTGGTTCGGATTCTAATAAAATTCCTTTCTAAAACCTACTCCGAACGTAAAAAACAGTGATGAATAAAGATTCGTTGCTCCGGAAGATGCTGTCGTGTTGCTTGGTTGAGCGTTAAAAATATACGAAAAACCACCTTCGGTATACAAAGTACCATACCCTGCAAATGTATATTTCAATCCTCCGGTCAACCCAAAACCTAAACTAAAAATTGATCCTTTCACATTTTCATTGACTGGAAGCTGATATTTGGACATATCAATGTCGCTGTAATCATACTCCCGTTTCACAGTATTAAAAATGAGCTGAAGAGTCCCACCGCCATAGGCACCGAAGCCATTGTCATAACCATCACCCAAATAGAACCTGTTCCCTCCTTCCAAGACGACATAATTCATCGTATTGACATAGGTAACATTTTCATAAAAGGGAACTGTCGTAGGGCTGACTGCTTCCACATAACCCGTATTTGAAAGTATATCACGTTGCTTGGCATAAAACGAAATCTTCCCCATGAATGAAACAAAATCATCTCTTGGAATTTCGCCAACCACATGAAATCCCACATAAGGTTTGGGACCACCAAAACCTTTCAGCATGTTCACTCCACCACTCAATCCAAATTGAGCGTTAGACAACATTGAAATGATCAACAAAACGCATAATAAACCAAACTTTTTCATAACATTTTCCATTTTGGAGGATGATCTTCAATCATAAGATATATTGGACAATCTTCCTCATGTGCACCTTTCAAGTAGGATGTACTCACGAGAAATTCACGTACAATCTCCTTACCTACAAATTTAAACGTCTTTTTGAATAGTTTGTGCCATTCATCCAGAGATTTAGGATGATGATAATCTAGCCATCCAATCAAAGATCCATACTCGGTTCGTAATTCAGATACCTTCTTTGCATTTTGAATGACCGCCTCTATCTTTAATTTATTTCGAATGATTCCTTTATTTTGAAGCAATTTCTCCTTATCCAACTCCGTAAATTGAGCGATCGTGTCAATATGGAATTCTGCATAAGCTTCACGAAAAGCTTGCTCCTTTTGTAAAATAGTATTCCATGACAATCCTGCCTGATTGATTTCGAGAATAAGCCTTCCAAAAAGTTTATGGTCGTCAATTACAGGAAAACCATAGGTATGGTCATGGTAAATTCTGTGTGGATCATTCAATGATCTTTCTCGGCAAAAGTGACAATAACTCATTTTTTACAAAGCGAATTTACTCTTTTTTAATCTTTTTAGTTTGTATCTTGTTTAACATTTGTTTATTACAAATTAAACAAAAGGAGTTACCGAAAATCCTTTAAAGAGTAGGAAATCTAAAACTAAAAGTTATGGAAAACTTAAAAATTGCAAGCGACAATTATGTTGCGTTGGTACACTACTACTACATGAGAGGATATAACCTTGAAACTGGTGAATCTCCAACTTTCTTTCGATATGTCGATTGGATTCTCACAGTTCCATTGATGTGCGTTGAGTTTTACTTGATTACCAAAAAAGCCGGAGCAAAGATTGGGTTGCTTTGGAAATTAATTTTCGCATCGTTAGTCATGCTAATCACAGGTTATTTTGGTGAAACGATTGACAGAGGAAACAGTGTTCTCTGGGGAGTTATTTCTGGTGCAGCATATTTTTACATAGTTTATCTGATCTGGTTTGGTGAAGTTGCCAGTCTAGCACAGACTGCAGGACCGAAAGTTGCTAAAGCGACCCGAGTGCTAGCTTGGTTTGTACTCGTTGGATGGGCAATTTATCCGCTTGGTTATATTTTAGGAACTCCGGGTGGACTTTTCGGAATCAAGCTAGTTAGTGACCCTGCAGCGGCAGCGCATTCAATGGACATTGTTTACAACATTGCCGATGCTATTAACAAAATTGGATTTGGTCTTGTTATTTATTCTCTTTCGAGATCTGAGGACTAATAAAAATTTGAAATATCAAGTTAATTGGGCAATCCTTCCGGATTGCCCTTTTTGTTACCGATATTAATTAAAAAGGGCGTATTTTTGATTCGTATCAATTTAATTCAGACAGATGAGCATATTATCGAATCTGTGCACGCCAAAATTAATTCCCATCCTTATTTTTTGTCTAATCGGATCTTTTTATTCGATTGCTCAAAACAATCAATACTCCCCTAACTCTAAAGGTTCATTCTTTATTTACTGGGGATGGAACCGAGACGCGTATTCCAGCTCTGACATCCGATTTACAGGAAAAAACTACGATTTCACTCTCCAGAATGTTATAGCTAAAGACAGACAATCTCCGTTTAATTTCAGAACGTATTTTTCACCTTCCAAACTCACCATTCCTCAATACAACTTCAGAATTGGTTATTTTTTAACTGATCACTATACATTATCCATTGGCGCAGACCACATGAAATACGTACTGCAAAATTACCTGGGTGAGGAATTACAGGAAGTTGAGATCAGCGGTCACATACATAATTCAGGAACCACGTTTGACGGAAATTATGACAAGGATACGATTTCACTCTCTCCAGATTTTCTGCTTTTTGAGCACACAGATGGTTTAAATTACGAAAACGTTGAATTCAGAAGATTTGATGTGCTCTTCGGAAGGAAAAATTTTAGTTTCTGTGCCAATGAAGGCATCGGATTGGGATTACTGGTTCCAAGAACTAATACAACTCTCTTAAATAATCCACGTTATGATGAATTTCATCTCGCTGGATATGGAAGCTCGATCATTTTATCATTAAACATGACCTTCTTCAACTATTTCTTCATTCAAACAGAATGGAAAGGGGGATTCGTTCACATGCCCGATATTAGAACAACAATGTTTAAAGAAGACCGCGCCTCTCAATTTTTTTGGTTCTCCCAATACAACATCGTGTTCGGAGCAAACTTCAAATTCAAATCAAAGAATAAATCGTAAAAGTGAGTTCACATGGCTATTTATGAATTCAACGGGTTCAGGCCTGTCATCAAAAAAAGTAGTTTCGTTCATCCACAGGCGTGCGTTACCGGCAATGTTTTTATTGGCGAAAACGTGTATATAGGTCCGGGAGCAGCCATACGAGGCGATTGGGGGAAAATAATTATCGAGGATGGATGCAACGTGCAGGAAAACTGCACGATACATATGTTTCCTGGCACTACTGTGTTACTAAAAAAATCTGCACACATAGGTCATGGTGCTATCATACACGGGGGTACCATTGGAGAAAATTCTCTTATCGGAATGAATTCAGTTATCATGGATGAGGTGATTATTGGTAAAGAATGTATCGTTGGAGCGCTTTCTTTCGTGCCGGCTAATGCGCATTTTCCTGAACGAAGTCTCATCGTGGGAAATCCAGCGAAGGTTATCAAAGAGGTTTCTGATGAGATGATTGCATGGAAAACTAAAGGAACCGCGTTGTACCAGGCCTTGCCACTTGAATGCTATGAAACCTTAAAACCATGTGAAGCCCTTCGAGAACCAGAAATTGATCGTCCCGAACAGGAAATGATGTATCAAACCTGGAACAGAATCAAAGACTCTTAATTCCGTTGAACAATGGAAACTTCTTCTGATGACCTAAAAAAGCGTGCTCAAGATTTACACCTCGAAGCAAGACGCCTTTGTGATACTGATTCAGAGCTTAGTATCAAGAACGCCGAAGAATGCTTACAAATGGCCAGGAAGTACGGTTTCAGAGAAGAAGAAATACTAGCGAAAGAAAATTTGGCCTATCATCTGTGGCATGGAGGAAATATAGCTAAAGCACTTGAACTTTTAAACGATTGTCGGGTCATACGTAATGAGATGATGTATTTTTCATACTATGACTGGTGCGCAAAATCCATAGCATTAATACACTGGGGGCGAGGAAATTACGATGAGGCTTTTCAAACGGTTTACGATGCATTAACAACGCTTGATGGCTATCAAAATGAGAAAGATAAATGTCTGTGCTACTGGAGCCTCGGCGTGTTTTTCTACGATTTAAAAGACTACGAACGTTCTCAAGAGTATTATCAAAAATCAGTGGAGCTGAGCAATGAAGATTCGCTTCTGGACAACAACATAACAGCCTACAACCTCATAGGCATTGGTTGCTGCTTGAAAGAAACAGGAAATACCGAACATGCACGCGGATATTTCGAAAAGGCATTAGAAAAAAGTGATCAATACGATCAGTGGATGCAACGAGCGAGGTGCTTATTTGAATTAGGCAGCTTGCATTCAGAAAAAAAAGAATTTAATCAAGCGAAATCATTCCTTGAAGATAGTCTTCAAATTCGACGTGAACATGCCTCACTGCCAGGGATGATCAGCTGCTTGATGGGACTTGGAGATATTGAACTTCGTATTAAAGAGCTTGAACGCAAATTCAGCTCCATACAAGCTGAGAAGGAGGCTGAAATCCAGCGATTAATAAATGTTGAGTTGAAGGATGCGAACGAGCTTATTTCTGCACGAAATGATGAAATTCTCTCGAGTGTGAATTATGCCAGAATGATTCAGCGGGCGATACTTCCTTCCGAAAATTCACTTTCAGAACACCTCACTGATTTTTTTCTGATCTACCTTCCAAAAGATATTGTGGCCGGAGATTTTTATTGGCTAGAAATACATCAAAACAAAATATTATTCGCCGTCGCAGATT
>JAJTDX010000135.1 GCA_021298235.1 Cryomorphaceae bacterium
AAAAGCAAGTCTCGACCTTGACTCGCAAAGCCTCGTCTGCGGTCTCGACTCGACCCCCACTGCTAGACCCCCTATCCAGGGGGTCGTCGCTAGGCCGGCCATTGCGACCGCTGCCGGCTGAACGAGTGCTCGCAAAGCCTCGCACCGTTCCTCTGGCGGTCGCTGAAAAAATAAAAAAATAAAAAAATAAAAATAAAAAAATGAAAAGTAGTGTATCGTCGGGCGATTTAATAAAAAGGAAAAAAAATGAAATTTAAATATTATGATAATGCTGGCGGGTGGGAAAATAAAAAATTAGTTTTTGAGTGTGTCGCAAAAACAATTAAAGAAGCTGATAATACAATAAAAGAAATATTAAAGAAAAATAAATTTATTGGTTGTCAGTGTTTTAAGGAAAAAGAAAATGACAGCAACAATATTGGAAGTGGCGTGTAAGATTGGAGTGTTGAAAACGAACATTCAAGATAATGAGCTTTCTTTGAGATTGTATAATCCACCAGTGACAGTAAAATTGGAGTTTCCTGAAAGTGTTGAAGACCATCAGATGATGGTGGATTTGTGCGACTGTAAGTTAACAAATTTGCACTATCTTCGTGTGAAAGGTGGTGGCAAGTTGTATCTTCGTCAAAAGGAGAATTGAAAGTGTAAGAAATTGGTCGATGGTTGATTTTGATTTTTGAGTTTTGTTTTGGTTTTTCACATCTGTTACAAAGGTTACACACATGGCCCGTAAAGGCAAAAACAGCATTCACGTGAACAAGGTTTCTAACGAGCAGCTTCTCGAATCGTACACTGCGATGAAGCGTGGTGACATGTCCAAGAAGGACGCGATTGACTATCTCAAGTCAACGTTTGTCGACCGTGAACTGAAGGATGACGACCGGCAGGCGGTAGCTGAAGCACTCTATCGCAAGATTTTTACCAAGAACGAAGCGAACCCGAAGGCAGAGGGTATTATCCCACGAGCCATTCGTCGCAACCAACTGTCAAGTGCAAAGTTGGAGAAGTTCGAGGCTCTCACCGCGATTGGGACTGTCCAAGAGTTGCAGGACAAGATTGGCGACGAAGTTCTCATGAACAAGTTGCACGCGTCGGCTGAGGCACAAAAGGTTTCGCTGTCAGAAATGTGGCGGAACACGGTCCAGTCCATGAAGATTCAGATTCCAAAGCTGCAAGCGATTCAATCTGAGTCGCAATCGATTCTCAGCTTTGTTGGTGCTTCCGAAGATGGTACCTACTGGACTCCGGGACGTGCGAAGGCTGATGGGTTAGACGACATCCTTTACTCGAAGGGTGATGAGTCGGTACCGGGATTGGGACTGGACACTCTCGGACAGTTGTTCGCCTCGCTCGAAGATGATGGTGACAGCGACGAGTAGTAGTGTTTATCCTACCACTCATTGTATTCTTTACAATCTTCAAAATGATTCTCATTCATATTGAAGAAACTACTGGATACAAACTATAGTTTATCAGAGGGGAACGGCGGTGAACACATATATACGCTTAGTACCCTTTTTTTTCTTACATTGTTTTACTCTAACAAATGAAGTGAATAAAATGGAACTGCCCGCATTGGGTGCTATTGGACATAGAGATATTTTCGTTTTTCAAACAAATGAAAATGGTTTTCATGGGGCTGGTAGTGCCGGATGGGCTTATATGGGCAGAGCATCAGGATGGGAAAATAATAAAAAATTTCAAAATCAATGGAACAGTGGCAATCGCGTTAGAGGGTTGTTTGCTGTCCTTCGAATATCCAGCGGGCTAATGGCTGGAACAGATGGAATTGGGTGGGGTATCCTCACGTGTACTACAGCAGTCCAACCCCGCAGCGTGCCACTTGAAGAAATAGAGGCACAGCTTAAAGAGCTGTATTCGTATACAAAAAGGACGCCCTTCCTCAATTTTTTAATTGCTCCGATTGGCACGGGGCATGCTGGATGGAGCCAAGATGAAATGTGGGAAGTGTATGTAAATGCCACAGAGGGCCGCTTTCCTCGCAATTGGTTCGTAATTAAAAACGGGTCTCGTGTCTCATTTGAAAAAGTGTTTGATTCAGAAAAAGGAAGAATGTATGTCCAAAGCTGAAACTAGCCCCAAGCCGACCCTTGTTCTTTATCCGCGTGATAAGAATGGGAAGATTGTTGAAGGAGCTAGTAAGTTAGTTAAGCAGGGCAAACCTGCTGACTTGTGGAATTGGATGAATCAAGTTACCCCAAAATGTCTAAAAAAGGGAGAGCCATGGGAATCCTCGCAGTAGTACTAAAAACACGAGGGGCAAAGCTCCGTAAGTTCAATATTCATGTAGAAGACTATATGGATATTATTGAACTGCGAAAAGAATATTTCCATCAAACTGATGAAGTATTCAAAAAGGAAAATAATCCCAAAAAAGCTTTCAAAGAACTTAACAGAGTAAATAATCTGTATTTGAAGCATTTTCAAGAAAGGTGGGATTATCATATTCTTGAGAGGTTTTGCCAAATGCAACAAATCCACAATGTTATTCAAAGGAAAAGATACGAATGAGCACAAACTCAGAAAAAATCACTAAAGATTTGGAATGGGTCAGTGAAAATCTTCCAATTGGCCGAAAAGTGTTCGTAAAGAGCACTGGCACCAACGGAAAAATCATGACGGAACCTCGGGTATTAACCAACCGAGAGACTAAAGAATCCAAAGTTTGTCTTTGGGTCACTGGTCATAATGAATGGTTTCCTGTCAGGGATTTGGCTAAGCGAGCCTAAAGTGCTCATAAAGCCGTCAAATTTGACCCAGAATGCGTTATTTTTGAAAATGCGTGTTCTGGGTCATCTTTTTCATTTCGGTGCAGTATAAGTCAAATTTGGGCTAGGCGAACGCGGCGAAGCGGGCCGCGTTGTTCTCTAGCTCGGGAGGTTAATGTGCCGAAGCAGATGAATGGAGCTACCTACAAGTGCCCGAAGTGCAAACGCACAGAGCGGGCGTGGAACGGTGTAAAGCCAAAGTGCCACAAGTGCAATAAAACAATGAAGCGAGTGGCCTGACGCACGCTGCGGAAAGGATGAGGAATGTATCAGTCAGTAATCCATGCGTTTATAACAGGATTAGCCATTGGTGTATCGACAGTTTGTGCGTTTCAGCTTGGAACGGCAATCGCAAAGTATTTGGCACGGAAAGATATTTCAAGTGATAAGGATGGGGGCGAATGAGCGACGACAAGATGCGAGCGAAGTTTGAGAAGCGGGCTAAGGAGTATAGGGTATCTTGCGACGACATTTTTGCGTGGCAGTTTTGGCAAGCGGCCTACACTGCCGGACGGAAGGCGGAGCGGGAGGAAGTTAATTGTAAAATTGAAAGGCTGCTTACTGAATTTCGACATTTTATCGAGGAAGTGGAGCAAACTGGCATCTATTACGACGATGCGAGAGTAGGTACAGCATTAGCTAACGCTTGGCGTGTTTTTGACGATACAGCAGCACAGATTCGGGGCGGGCACCGTTAACGTTCGCTAAAGACTGATAACGTTCTTTAAAGACGTAGAATACTTACAGGTGATAAATGTAAGTGTTGTTTTAACAACCGTCTCAATTCGGTGTTTCTCAAGCGGACCGATAAAGACTTGAAAGCAGCGTTAGCGTTCGTCCTAAGAACGTTAACGATATATTGTAGTGACTTACACCACTTTTTAAGCATGAAAAATCTCAAAATTGTCAAAAAAGTCCAAAATTTTTTCGAAAAGCTCAAAAACCCCGTAAAAGAGAGAAAAATATTTATCAGGGGTAAAACAGTCTGGATAGTGGCCAATAAGAAAAGAACTCAGGAAATTCAGGAATTGTTAGACAGAAATAAGATGACTTAGGGTATATTAATAATGGGGCCGTAGCTCAATCGGTTAGAGCAAAAAACTCATAATTTTTAGGTTCCCAGTTCGAGTCTGGGCGGCCCTACTGGATTTAATTAGCAGGAGTTGGATATGACAATCGAATATGATGTAAATCAAGCAAGAAAAACTGCGTATGAAGTAAAATTAAAAATTGTACATGAAGAACTCCAAGAAGTAATTCAAAAAATCAAAGAAGCTGCTGAAGAAGGTATGAGAGGAATCTATATTGATTTATCAACATATACACAAACTATTGAAGAATTAAAAAAGAGAGGGTTTGGAGTGCAAGAATCTAATAATAAGTGGTGGGTTGGTTGGTGATAAACAATACAAGGAGAGAAAAGATGAAAGTACAAGAAATTAAAGATTGGGCAATGGCAAATTATGATGAAGGTGGCCATTGGATCATTGAGACCATGACTGATGATGAGATTTTTGACGAGTTTGCGAATCTTCAAGAAGCCATTGATTGGGCAGAACGGTTACAAGATATTCAAGAAGATATTCAAAATGCTTGATGTGTCTTGTGGGCTTATCACAACAATAGGAGAGTGACATGAACTGCGTTTACAACAATATGATTGCGGGAGCAGGAAGTCGGTCGTTAGTAACCAAACCAGCCATCATGGCGGAAATGATTGAACTGCTTACACGAAAAATCATTTCGGACCGTGTGGATTACGTCATCAGCGGGATGGCAGAGGGATTTGATGAAGCATTGGCAAAAGCAGCCATTCTAACCAGAACTGACTGGTGTGCAGCCATCCCAAATGCAGGGTATGGCGAGTATTACTGGGGTCAGACTTCACAAACTGGACGAAATCGGATGATAGAGTTCCAAGAATTGGTGAATCAATCGACTGACACGCAATACATCTGCGACAGTATCTACAGTAACGGACGACATTCAAATTTTGTACGGAATGAGTGGATGATGGACTCCGTTAATAAGGTATGGGTATTCAATCCCACAAGCAGGGGAACAGCACAAGCATTCAAGTACTGCCAACAGCATAATATTCCCACGGAGGTAATCACACTTGAATCTAACCTTGTTATATAATAGGATACATGAGCCGCTGCCAGAAGTCGCAGGGTTCATGCGGTCGTATTTAAAAGTGTTCCCGCCTGAGATATGGCCCAGCAATGAGTCAATTTATCTCTAGGCGAACGCAGTGAGCTTCCCAAACAGCAGGTTTTAAAGTGG
>JAJTDX010000136.1 GCA_021298235.1 Cryomorphaceae bacterium
GGAGACTATTGCCAACTATTCGATAAATATGACAACAGGTGCAGGAGGATCATCGGAAATACAACAATACATTGGAAATGGTGGTTCATTAGTAGTTCGTGGAAATGCTAATATTGGCACAGGTCCAGTAACATCTGGTTACGTAATGTTAAGAGGTTATCAATCCGGAGCTTTGGCAAATGTAACTGGAACTATAACATTTTATGGCAACGTATCTGTCGGTGATGGATATGCCACAAGTTCTCCACAAACTTCAAATGTAAGTAAAGTTATTTTTGATGGTTCGGGAACACAAAACGTTTCCACAGGTGCGACATATGGATTTGACTTCCAAACAAACTATATTCAAATTGGATCTGCAAACACTCCCACTGTATCATTTAACGGTCCAAATTCATGGGGTATATATGGTGCAACTCCTACTTTAGAAGTTAATAATAATGCGATATTGAATACAAATTCTTACCTAATTATTAAAGATGGATATTGTTCAAATTTAACATGTTCTAACTATATTTGGGGTGCTGGAGGTACTATTGTTCTTGATCCAGGATCTCAATTTAGACTGTCTGGTGCAACAGGAGGTCAGACTGGAAGTAATTTCCCAATTAATTTCACAACATATACTTTTGCTCCTACCAGTACCGTGGAATACTACGGTGGAAATCAAACAGTATATGCCACGCCGACATATGGCAACCTGACGATCTCAACTACAGGTACAAAAACAGCTGGTGCAGGGCTCAATCTAGATGGAACGGTTACTATTAATACGCCTGCTACGTTCGCTGCAAGTACCTTTACTCACAATGTAGCGGGAAGCTGGGTCAACAATGGAACGTTCACTCAAGGTACGAGTACGGTTATTTTTGATGGAACTTCAGACGCTGTCGTAAGCGGTACAAATACCTTTAACAACCTTACCATAAGCAAAGGTGCGTCTACACAGGTCGTAACACTTCAAAACAACACGGCAGTAAATGCTACGCTCAATATGAGCATGGGTGACCTTGCCCTTGGCAGCAACACGCTTACAGTAGGTTCTAGTTCGTCTTCTACAGGAAGCATTACAAATGGTTCTGCTAATTCATTTATCATTGCCTACGACAATGGAAGTGGCAGCATCGGACGGGTGAAGCGTTTTGTAGCATCCACGGCTAGCACATCGTATGTCTTCCCAATCGGGGGCATCGATCAGGCGGGTACTGCTTTCGTATATACGCCATTGACATATACCCATGTTAGCGGGACAGCTGCAAGTACTGCAAATATCCAAGTGTACACAAAAGCAACCAAAATTCCGCAGCTCAATGCAGGCATCACCAACTTCTTGAAGCGTTATTGGGATGTGGAGCCTTCCGGCATTACCTCACCAAACTATAACATTACGTATACATACCAGACGGCAGATGTACAAGGGGATCAGGGTCAATTTGCGCCAATCAAATATTCATCACCGGATTGGTACCGTCCTACAAATACAGACTTCACGACAGGAACACCTCAGGGACAAGCTTCCTCCGTGTCGGCAAATACATTGACATGGTCAGGATTAACCAGTTTCTCTCAGTTCAGTGCTGCGGGTAACCAGGCATCCGCCCTCCCAGTTGAACTTGTCTCTTTCCAGGCCAATTGCCTTGAGAGTAACACAGTGGATGTGACTTGGTCTACTGCAAGTGAGCACAACTCCAACTACTTCCGTGTGGATAAATCTCGAAACGGTACAGAGTGGGATGTGTTGGGTACAATCGGTGCAGCAGAGAATTCTCAAACGCTGATCGATTATTCGTTAACGGATTATTCTCCAAATCCAGGAATCAACTACTACCGTTTATTCCAGTATGACATGGATGGCACGTTTACAACATACGACATTCAGGCAGCAGTGTGTAAAGAACAGGCGGCAGGTACTACCTTGAGCACACATCCTAACCCAAGTGCGAGAGACTTCAATGTGGATCTCCTAACGGATGAAATGGAAGGCAATGGAACATTGGTCATGACAGATGCAAAAGGTTCCGTAGTGTACAAGATGGAAGTAAACGTAGTCAATGGCAACAACAACTTCCTGATCCAAAACTTCGAAGGTCAGCCGGGAATGTATTACATTACCGTCAAAGTAGCTGACAAGGCGGTTACCACGAAACATAGCATCAGGTAACACCAAATACATAAAACCACACAAAGAGGGGCTCAGAAATGAGTCCCTTTTTTTTGATTTGGAATGTCGGATTCTGGATTTGGAATTGATGATTTTAAACTTCCCTTAGGCATCTCAGGGTAAGAGTTCACAATTTATATGAAGCTCTCACATGTCGACTGAGATTCTCTAATGAAGCGTATTGTTTTCGAAACCTACTTTTTAAACCTCTCATACAACGCTGTCATTGGAAGCAGCATCGCATAATTGTAGAAAAGATCTTCCACAGGAATGGTGTAAATACGAGGTCCCATGATGTGTTCCGAGCTGTACCAAACAATGGGTTCAGGCGTAATGGCACCGGTGAGTATGCCGTTGACAATTACAAAAGGAATTAAGACTACGATATAGGTCAACGCAAATTGCCCATACCAGGACGCTTTTTGAATAAAATAAATTCCAATGGTTAGCAATGCTGCAGCTATACAGGCGCTTGAGGTGTACCAGTTGTCCAGATAAACGATCCCTAAGATCAATCCCAAAAGAGTGATTTTGAAAGCCAGTATCTGACCTATTCGCGCAGTTTGGATATTGGGAAAATAACTTTTCAGGACTTCATAAATGAAAAAACAAGCATAGGGTACGACCAGAAAAAACAGTACTTCTTCCAGGGGTAAATGACCGAGATAAATGCCTGAAAGGTATTGAGGGGTAAAGCCCCATATCTTATTTTGTGTAAAATATTCGTCCCAAAGGAGGAACAAAATAGCAATTCCAAAAATCGAAGGGAAGAGGTACTTCCAGTATTTGTAAAATGCAACTTTCTTATCGAAACTAAGAAAAAAGGGACCTGAGATGCTGCCTAGAATTACCCAACCATACAGACTCATATAGTTTGAGTTTTAGCCTTGTAAGCCTTTCTTGCCTCGCGAAAATATTTTAAAGGAACCCACAGCATTCCAAAGCATTCACCGTCTTCTTTGCCGCGGTGTTTGTGATGCACCTTGTGCGCTTTACGGATAGCCATGAAATATGGACGTTCAATATCTCGTAGCCACTTAAATCGTCTGTGAATATATACATCATGAATGAGAAAATAAGCAAAGCCATAAGCAGCAATTCCGAAACCAATCCACACGGGCAGGTAGTTTCCAAACATCATCCCAAGCATAATGCACAACCATGATGGAATCGCATAGATCAAAAAGAAGACGTCGTTGCGCTCAAAAAATCCTGGCTCTTCCACATGATGATCGGCATGAAAGTACCACATGAAACCATGCATAACAAAACGATGTGTTGCCCAAGCCATGAATTCCATGATGACAAACGTTGCTATCAACACAAAAGGTCCCCACCAAAACATAATCAAAATATTAGTTGAATGCTGAAAAACAGCGTTAAAATTAAAAACAATACATCAAACACTTTGTTCGATGCCGCTGAAGTTAGCTTTGAGTGCGCGAAGTGAAGCAAAAACGAAAGGGCAAACCAGCATACATAGTTGTAAATTGGTATGAGCTCATCTTTCCAGTGCCAGAAATCGCTTTTTATGGCAACAGGTTCCATAAGCACATCAAGTAATGTCATCAGACTCGCCCCGATCAGTGAACGAATCACCACAGAAGAGGAAATACGTTTCGAAATCGATGCAGAGCAAACAGTTAAAACCCACCAGTTAAGGCCGATGACGAGTGGAACACCTGCGATAGACGCGCCGAGGTTTTTGCCGTAGTAGTAACTGCCAAACAACCATCCGGTGGAAGTGCCGATCCATTCAGCCAGCATGCTAATACAATAGCAGATTGCAAAAAACACCAAATCAGAAGTAGACATTTTCCTATAGGCCAAAACTGCGATGGCAAAGGTCAACACTAAGTTGTAAGGGGACAAACCGAGGAAATCAGCTCTGAAAGCTGGTATCAAGAGTCCTACAGTTCCCACAGTGTAGAATAGAATAAGAATTCCAATGAGCAGACGGGGATGAACGTTGGGGAAACTCATAGAATTAAAACGATTAGACATTTTGATTGTTCACTTTAGCTGACCTTGGATGGCATTATCGATGGTATCGTCGAGGGAGGTGAACTCCAATCCTGTTGCTTGTTTCACTTTGCTCGAGTTGTATTGAATGGTTTTGTAGGCTGAAGCAACAGTATCCTTCGTTATAGCTGGTTTTTTTCCCGTAAACAAGGAAAGAGTAGCGGCAATCCGCCATCCAAATCCGGCGAGCCATCGGGGTGTTTGGATTGTGGGTGGTGTTTTTCCCAAACGCAAGGCAATTCTTGTGGTAAGCTCACGAAACGTTATGTTTTCTCCTGTACACAAAAAACGCTCACTGTGGATGTCGCTTTGCATCAACTTCACCATAATTCGTGCAACATCTCTGGCATCTACAATACTGTTTGCACCCGGAGTGTAGAATTTTAAACCTTTAGCTACAGATCGGAAGATCGCAAGAGAAGTTTCGTCCCAGTTCCCCGGTCCGAAAATGACACACGGATTAACCATAACCGCATTTAATCCTTCCTCAATGCCCCTCCAGACCTCTTTTTCTGCAGAATACTTGGAAACAGAGTACCCACTGACATCGGGTCCGTTTTTCCATAATATGCTTTCATCAGTCTGGCCTTTCTCTGTGTATCCAATTGCCGCAGTCGAGCTAACGTAACAGAGCTTATGAATGTTCAATGCGAGGCAACAGTTCACGACGTTGGCTGTTCCTTCACGATTGATCTTCATAACTTGCTTGAAATCGCGGCTTGCAAATGACACCATGCCCCCACAGTGGTACACATGAGTCACCTGATTGAGTGCGTTCTCCAAGGACGGTATGTCAAGAATGTCTCCTTCGACCCACTCAATTTGTTCGAATCGTTCGAATCCTTTTTCTTGATCGTAAAATTCGAACA
>JAJTDX010000037.1 GCA_021298235.1 Cryomorphaceae bacterium
GATCTTGGTGAAACTTTCCGCACTTCTACCGTCTGTCCGATCATTTATCGGATATGACATCTCCAATGATGCAATTGCTTTGGCAAAAAAGAAAGAAAACGAACGCATTCATTTTGAAGTCAAAGATTTGACTGAGGAGCAAGAAAGCTCGATGGTTGATCTTCTTCTTGTCATTGATGTCATCGAACACATTGAGGATTATTTTCGATTTTTAAGAGGATTGCGCGGAAAAAGCAATCATGTCATTTTTCATATTCCACTCGACTTGTGCGTCTGGACTTTATTCAGAGAGAAAATGCTCCTTGAGTCAAAGGAACGCGTTGGACACATCCACAATTTTACGGAAGACTTTATTCTGAGTATACTTAAAGACCAAGGATTTGAGTTGATCGATCACTTTTACACTGAACCCACCTATCTCCCAAAAACCTTGAAAGAACGCATGGTTCGAATTCTTCGCAAAACAATGTATCGTTTAAATAAACGCTGGGCAACAAAAATGCTAGGTGGCTATTCGATACTAGTATTGGCTAAAAATCAGCAGGTTTAGAAATTAAATTATTATCACTCATCAAGGAAGAACTATAACTCTTGTGACAGGCGCATCTTCACCTTCGGTTCTTAAAAAATATATACCTGCCTCTAAATCAGGAGCTCTCCCCTCGAAACGTGTTGTACCAATCGGAACAGAGAATTTACTTTTAACTGCTCCATTGATGTCTGACAACTGAAGAACTAGTTCAGTTTCCAATTGAACATCAAATTGAATTTTGAATAGTTGTCCACTTTGGATGGGGTTCGGAAAAACAGAGGCACCCCATTTTTCAAAATAATGATTCTCCAAGGCAAGTGTCTTTACTTTGCCGTTTTCATTGATACTATTCAAACAATAATATCCAAAAGGAACTGATTCCGAAGGAAGTTCAATTTGATAAGTAAATATTGATTGACTGGCTTTCGATGGTACTGAAGCGACTTTCTTCCAATTCTTACCATCTGCAGAAAATTCAATTGTATATATCACAACCGATTCATCAGACGTCATCGACCACACTATTGAAACTCCAGACCCCTTATTTAGCTTTTCAAAATTTAATAATTCAGAGGATAGCGGAATTGGCTCCCCATAGAGACGGTAACCAGGAATGTTTCCGTTGATAGAACGCCAATGAATTATGTCGCATATTTTCAACCAATTAGATGAACCTCCTCCTCCACCGTTTTGTAATAATCCACCTGACATGATCTCCACAATGGAGCCGCAGGCTAATTCCATTTTTTTTCCGGTTTGAAACTGCAGTATCCCAAAAACCTGAATATTCGTTGCGGTTGAACATACCGGCATTGATGTTTCGTCTAGCATAACATGATCGTCGACGAGCACTGTGAATCCAGCCGGTACAATTACTAGATCACCGCATCCAGGTACTGTTGCACAACTCCATGTCGCTGGATCATTCCAATTGCCGTTTGCTATGGCTGAACAAGTTGCAGAAAAACAGTTGGAAGTAATAAAAAGTAGCATAACTACATTCGCAGTGTAATTGAGCATTGATTTCATGGCTTGAAAATTAGAAGGTTATATAACCAAGACTAGAATTCCAAATTTAGGTTGGCCAGGAGAAAGAGTAACTTCAATCGAAATGATCAAACTTATTTTTCCAATGTTCACATTGGCTTTTTGATCGAATATTTCAAGACATTTTCATGAAAGACTTCAGTTCATCACCTAAGAAAAGGTTCAATTAACCCAATTCTGCAGCCAGATACTTTGCGGTGTGTGAGTGCTCCAAGCTTTTTGAAACAACCTTTTCCGGAGTGCCTGTTGCAACAATAAGTCCACCTCCTTTTCCTCCTTCAGGTCCAACATCTATAAGATGATCAGCCACTTTTATGATATCCAGGTTGTGTTCAATTACAAGCACTGTATTGCCTTCACTGACAAGTCTTTGCAAAACCTCTAACAACAAACGGATGTCTTCAAAATGAAGTCCTGTGGATGGTTCGTCAAGAATATAAAAAGTCTTCCCTGTACTTTTTTTAGCCAGTTCGGAGGAAAGCTTGATTCGCTGTGCTTCGCCGCCAGACAAGGTTGTGGAGGCTTGTCCTAGTTTAATATACCCTAAACCGACAGATTTCAATGTGGCAAGTGGACGATAGATCTTCGGATGAGCTTCAAAGAAAACAGACGCATCTTCAATGGTCATGTCCAAGACATCAGATATTGATTTTCCCTTGTAACGAACTTCCAATGTTTCACGGTTGTAGCGTCTTCCGTTGCAGGTTTCACACTCCACATACACATCTGGAAGAAAGTTCATTTCAACCACTTTCAATCCGCCACCACTGCAAGTCTCACAGCGTCCACCAGCTACATTGAAAGAAAACCTTCCCGGCTTGTATCCACGGATCTGAGATTCAGGAAGCGCAGAAAACAAGGCTCGAATCTCATCGAAAACCTTGGTATACGTAACAGGATTAGAACGTGGGGTGCGTCCAATCGGACTTTGATCAATCTCTATGACCTTATCCAGGTGCTCTAATCCTTCAATTCCTTTATAAGGAAGGGGCTTTTTTACTCCATGATAAATATGCTTCAACAAGATGGGATAAAGTGTTTGATTGATCAGCGTCGATTTTCCGCTTCCTGACACTCCCGTAACACAACAAAAAGTTCCCAAAGGAATCTCCAGATCCACATCCTTCAAATTGTGTCCGGAAGCTCCTATCAATCGTAGGAATTTACCGTTACCCTTTCTTCGTTTAGACGGAACTTCAATTTTCAAATTACCTGAAAGATATCCGGTAGTAAAAGAACTTTCCGGATTGAATTTCTGCCAATTTCCTGCATTGACAATCTGCCCTCCATGCACACCGGCACCTGGACCAATGTCTACCACAAAATCAGCCGCTTCTATCATTTCCTTGTCATGTTCGACGACAATTACCGAATTTCCATTATCTCGTAATCTTTGCAGGGATTTAATCAAGCGCGTATTGTCACGTTGGTGTAAACCGATAGAAGGTTCATCTAATACATAGAGTACGTTAATCAATTCAGTGCCTATCTGCGTAGCCAACCGAATTCGTTGAGCCTCACCACCGGATAACGTTCGGGCAGAACGGTGTAAGGTAAGGTAGTCCAACCCTACTTCAAGAATAAAACCCAACCGTGATCGAATCTCCTTCAAAATCTCTGTAGCAATGAGTTGCTGCTGTTCATTCAATAGGGATTCGATTTCAGAAAACCATTTTTGCAATTCAGACAAGTCTAGCTGCGCCAATTCACCGATATGCTTGTCTCCGATCATAAAGAAATGTGCCTCCCGTTTCAATCTTGTACCATTACATACCGGACACACAGATTTATTCATGAAACTTTGGGCCCAGCGCTGGACAGAAGCAGAGCTTTCCTCAGAATGCCTTGTGATGAAATGGATGATCCCTTCAAAAACAAACACATCGTCCTTGGCTTTTCGTTCAATATCTTCGTTGCCATAAAGAAGTACCTTTAGCACATCCTCAGACAGCTCACCCAAAGGAGTATTGACAGTGAATCCGGAATGTTCAAGTAATCGTTCAATCTTATCAAAGAACCAATTTCTTTTGTACTCTCCTAAAGGAGCAAGACCTCCTTTTTTAAGTGACAACGCAGGATCAGGAATAATCTTTTCAAGCGAGGCCTCCGTCACCTCACCAAGCCCACTGCAATTTGAACAGGCCCCATAGGGAGAATTGAACGAAAACAAGTTTGGTTCGGGTTCTGGGTAGGCTATTCCTGTAGAAGGGCACATCAGAGATCGACTAAAATGACGCACATTTCCGGTTTCGAAATCCATGACCATCATTTCCTTGCCGCCTAACTTCATTGTCATGATAACTGCATCATAAATACGCTTGTGATCTAACTCACTTACCGACAAACGATCCACAACGATTTCAATATCATGAATTTTATATCTGTCAAGTCGCATACCTTGGCTGATATCCTTGATTTCGCCATCCACCCGAACTTTAGTGAAGCCCATTCTCAAAATCTGTTCGAATAATTCTCGGTAGTGTCCTTTGCGACCTTTGATTTTGGGCGCCAAAAAAACGATCTTGTGCTGATGATATTCCTTAACGATCAATTCAACGATCTGTTCGTCAGAATACTTTACCATTCGCTCACCGGTATTGTAGGATACGGCTGTCGATACTCGAGCAAATAAGAGACGTAGGAAATCATATACTTCCGTAACTGTTCCCACCGTAGACCTCGGAGACCTCGAAACGGTTTTTTGTTCGATGGCAATGACTGGACTCAGTCCTTCAATTTTATCTACATCCGGACGTTCAAGACCACCTAAAAATTGTCGAGCGTATGATGAAAACGTTTCAATGTATCTTCGCTGGCCCTCCGCATAGATCGTATCGAACGCTAGAGAGGATTTTCCGCTTCCACTTAACCCTGTAAATACAATCAGTTTGTTTCGCGGCAACTCGAGATCCACGTTTTTTAAATTGTGTTCCCTTGCGCCAAAAACTTTTATTTTTCCGTCATCATTCAATTGAAATAGGAGTCATAAGGTTTAAGATCAACATCTTTGGCAGGAATCTTTACAGTGTAAACTTTTCCTTTCACAGTAAGTGAATTAGACAGGATCCAGGGATTTAGCTTCACAAGAATTTTGTAATTAATCCCTTTCTCTGATGCCCAACGTGCAAGATTCTCCAAAGACCTATTAATAGTAACACTTTTAGTCCTTAAAGGTTTATACAATTGTGTGTTTTTCAGCTCATACCCGTAGCGTTCAGGATTCTCGAAAATGAGTTTAACCGCAAGGATTCGGTATACATACCGCGCTGTTTCTATATTCATGTGAGTGTCAAAATAATTTTCGGTCCCCTGCCATGCCATATCTTTTTTAACACCTCCTATACCTCTGTTGTATGAGGCAGCAGCCAAATCCCATGAACCGAGCTCCTCGTAGGCCATTTTGAGATATTTACATGCTGCTTCCGTACTCTTCTCAATGTTGAGGCGCTCATCCACCTCATTCGAAATCATTAACCCATACTCTTTGGCTGTTTCGGGCATAAACTGCCAAAATCCTTGCGCTCCAGCAGGACTGACAGCCTGCAATAGATTACTTTCAATGACGGCGAGGTATTTAAAATCTTCGGGGATGCCATATTTTCTCAGAATGGGTATCAGTATGGGAAAATAGCGATGGGCTCTCTTAATTGTTTGTACTGTCGAACTTTGAAAATAGGTATTTACCAACAATTCCCGGTCAAGTTTTTCATGGATATCCTCATCTTTCAAAAGAATGGTTTCACCACAAAATTTCATCGAATCAGGAAGTTCAGGAATACTTAATCCGACATGTTCAACCTTCTGAACAACGACGTTGTTGGTTCCATTTCCGGCACATGAAAAGAGCGCAAGTATCAGAAGTAGATAAAAGACTTTCAGAGATAGTTTATTTGATAGGTTCCTTAAATCGAAGCGTAAATCGATACAAATAAACGAAAACGAATGTAAAATATAATGCAAAAAATGGCACGAAAAATAATTGCTTTCCTTTAATGAGCATTACCAAAACACACGAAAGCAAAGCCGAAATCATACCCATAATAAAAAACACTTGCCAGACTTGTCGGTCTGTTTTTCCCGAATATGCCATGTGATGCGTGGTATGGTCTTTACCCCCTACCATCGGTGACTTTCCTTTTTTTAATCTGTTGATCACTACTGTCAACGTGTCAGCAGCAGCGGGCGTGAATGCCGTAAGAGTTAGAATCACGCTCGCCCATGAATGCGTTTCCAATCCTGCGGACATATTAAGAAGCAGTTTAATTCCAAAAAAAGCTACAAATAAACCGATGAATTGACTTCCGGCATCTCCCATGAAAATTCTCGATGGAAACAAGTTGAATTTAAGAAAACCAAGTAAAGATCCTAACACTGCAAGAATGGACAGACTCCAGACATCAGCTTGAAGACCGTGTGAAAACCAATGAGTAAACAAGAATGTTAAAAGAATATACACAACCGTTGTTCCCGTAATACCATCCATATTATCAAGCATATTTAAGGAATTCATTACCACGACAACCCAAATGATAGTCAGCAAGGCATCCAAATAGTAATTATGTGTAACTTGAAGAAGAGTACCGGTGACAATGAAGGTCAATCCACAAAAAACTTGAATAAATAACTTCGCGTAAGGTCTCGTGTTGTAGGCATCATCCGCTAGCCCCATCAAAAATGCCAGACTAGCTGCAGCAAAAAGACCCGTAAACTCATACCCAATAACTGCATTATGAAAAATGTTGTTATCTCCCTCCAACATTACACAAGCTATAGTAGAAAAGACGAAAACCACGAAGAAAGAGACGCCGCCCAAAGAAGGTTTTGATTGGTTACTCCAGCGTACAATAACATCATTTTTGTTACGAATACCCAAGGTTTCGGAAAATTTCAAGAGAAGTCCATTACAAAGAATGGATAGCATAAAACCTCCAACAACAAACGCAATAAGCTCAATGTATTCCTCAACCATTACTCAAAAAGGACTTTCAAAATTCCTAAAAAATTCACCTTGAGCATCTTTTTCCGATACAATAGGCTCATCTACTTTCCAGTTGATAGCGAGGTCAGGATCGTTCCACAACAATGTTCTCTCAGAAGGAGGAGTGTATGGAGCAGTGCATTTATACGAAAATAGAGTATTTTTTCTTAATGACAAAAAACCATGAGCAAATCCCGGAGGAATCCAGAGTTGCTTGTGTTCTTCCTCGTTGAGTTCAACAGCGAGATGCCTGCCGTAAGTATTTGAGTTTTTCCTCAAATCAACGATCACATCCACAACCGCTCCACGCACTACGGAGACAAGCTTTCCCTGATCGAAAGGCGGAGTCTGAAAGTGCAATCCGCGCACCACATGAAGCTCTGATGATGATAAATTATCCTGAACGAAATCGACAGGCCCAAGAATTTCACAATAACGATCCTTATTGAAGGTTTCTAAGAAATATCCTCTCGAATCACTGAATACTCTTGGCGTAAGTAATACGGGGCCATCTATTTCAAAGTATTCAGCAATCATCTTCTGAAAATTCCAAGTATTGAATCCCTAAGATGAAGAAACCATTTTTTCGGTTTAGATAGTTCCTCAGATTCATAATACCCGTATCCATACCCGTATCCATACCCATACCCATATCCATACCCATAACCGTAGCCAGAGTGTCTGGAAGCTTCGACACCATTGAGAATGACATTGAGTTTATCGATCTGCTGCATATCGAATAACTCTTTTACTCTCAGTGCAAAGTTCCGTTTTGAGAAATGTGATTTAAATACATAGATTGGAATATCCGCCTCTGTGAGGTTTTTAACTCCATCAGAAACCAACCCGATTGGAGGATTGTCGATGATAATTACATCGTATAATTCTTTGAGTTCCTCGATTAGCTCTGTATACCGTTTACTCAATAAAAGTTCAGAGGGATTTGGAGGAATTGGACCAGCAGTAATGAAGTCAAGATTTGGAATCGCAGAATGTTGAATACACTGATCTAAAGTTACCTGATCGGTGATTAGCCCACTCATCCCATAATTATTGTCCACATTAAATCCTAAATGCACTTTCGGTTTACGAAGATCGAGATCCAGTAGAATAGTTCTTTTCCCGGACATAGCAATAATCCCAGCCAAATTGAGTGCAACAAATGTCTTCCCCTCGCCTGAAATTGAAGAAGAAATCGCAATGGTCTTATAATGAGGATTCACATAGCTCATGTTTGTTCGAATCTTTCTCATCGACTCCGCCATGACTGACTTAGGTGAGTCATGTACCACAATTTGCGAATACTTCATAACTGATTTCGACATTGGTACCCCCCCAAGAATAGTCGCCTGATCAGGCAAAACTGTCCGAAGATCTTCAAGCATGTTTATTTCATTGAATGTGAGGTATTTGAAGAACATTACGCCCAATCCTAATATCACACCAAACATGACCAATGAACTGAAAATCAATTTTCTATTTGGAGAAATCGGCGAGTCACTCACCGCGGGACGGGTCAAAATTCGATTACTCGAAGAATACCCCGCATCGGAAAGTGAATAAAGCGCTTTCTTTTCTGTGAGTAGATTGAAGTACTTTTCATTCAGGTCTTGAATATTTTTCAATCGCATGTACTCCATTTTCTTCTCTGGAAGTCCCATGAAATTTGCTTCTAACAAATCTATTTTTTCGGAGAGCGCAGCACTTTTCGTGACCAAACGCTGATACGTTGAATTCACTGATTTGACGACAGTAGCAATTTTACGCTGAATCTTCTTATTGATCGCTTTAACCTCTGGATTGTCCTCAGTTACTCGATAAAGTAAGTCTTCTTTCTTTTCTAACAGATCGAAAAGTGAAGTGATCTGACTGCCCAGAACCTGCTCATAACTTTTTCCGATCAATTCAGGCAGGAGCTTGTAAACATCCAAACGAGATGGATCGTCTTGAATTTTGGATGCGAGAAGACTTACTGAGCTAATCTCATCGTTCAGATTGTCTCTTTTCTCTCTGAGCTCATCAATATCGCTTGACAGGGAGTTATCAGGCTGTCCCATATCCGTAAAGTTGGTCCGCATCTGAAAGAAACGTAAGCTGTCTTTTGAGTTTTTCAGCACCGAAGAAAGAGAATCAAGCTGGGAATCAATGAAGTCGAGAATATTCTCAGAGCTTTTACGCTGCGTTTCATCGTAATTATCAATAAAGGCATTGGCCACTGCCAAGCTGAGATCATAACACAGTTCCGGATTATTGCCACGCACCTTTACCTGAATGGTATTTGCCACTGGATCGAGTGGAAAAACTTCAAGATTTCCGATGTATCTTGAGGCGAATGAGCTGACGCTATTGAAAATAAAGTGATGCTCGTTCTGGTCTGCATCAATTTTAAATTCCTTCGGGCTTGAAGCCTTGACAACAATATCGAAGTCCCTGTTCACTAAATGTTGATTTAAGGCCCCCTTCAATTGAACCGGACTACCTTGCTTGACATAATTTAAGGTCACCAAAGAACCGTCAAAATCCACCGTAATAGGCACAGAGACCAATGATGAATCTTTCAATTCGTACGGAATCACATGAAAATTCCCCGTGTTGTATCGTTCCTCTGTGAGTAACCTACCCTTGGAGTACACACTGACATTGTAATCAATATTCTCTACCGCTTTCTCAAAGAGATATTGCGAACGCATCAACTCGACATAAGAAGAAAGATTCGTTTGCCGAATGTTGATGTTTTCAATATCAAAAAGCTCCTTCCCCTTATCGATGAACTCAAGCTGTAGAACGAGGGAAGATTCGTAAACAGGTTTCGTATACCTCAACACCAGGTATGCAAGTCCCGAAAAAAGCGCCACAAAAAGAATTGGCCACCACCAATGTCTCTTAAGAATCGTTTGAAGTATAAATGGATCGTAATCCTTGTTGACTATGATGCTTTGCTTTTTCAAGGAATTATTTGAATACGTTAATTATGGCAAATACGGATAGCACTGTTGACATTAAAGAAATGACTGGTGCTGCATCCTGAAGTAACTCCCGGATGAGATAAGGCTGAGGTTCCACGTAAATGTAATCATTTGCCTGAACAACTAAATCTGCATATTTTAATCCCTCAATCGTTGATAGATCAATTATAAATACTTTTCTTTCATCGCCATACTTCCGGATGACTTTAATCTTGTTTGCTTTTCCACGTTCAGGAATTCCCCCTGCCTGCGCCAAGACATCCATCAGTGTTGTGCGTACATTCGACAGTGGTACAACACGTGCATCACTTCCGTTTCCGGGAAAAACAATTACTTTTTGGCTTATTATTTTAACTTGTACGAAGGGCTTTTGGTAAAATGCCGCATATCTCGTTTCTAATGTATCTTCACATTGCTGAACAGTTAATCCAGTTACCTTCAGCTCACCAATGATGGGAACCTCGATCATTCCATTTGGACGTATGCGGTATTCATAACCAAAGGCAGATAAATTATTTCCAACCTGATTTCCTGCTGCGAGCGACTGCAGAATCATCTCTCCGTTATTGGTTGAAATTGAAAATGTCAATTTATCATCCACAGACAAGACATATTCAGAAGGTGCAGCGAAAAGCACAGAATCTTTTTCGAAAGCCGTGTCCTTTGGGCTTTTGAACATGACATTGCTATTTATTCCGCAAGAGTGTAAGAAAAACCCTACACTAATGACATACACACATCTCATCAGAAAAATCATACGCATGCAGCCAGGAGTTTTTTGTAATAAGTTTCCATATTTTTAACTAGTCTCGTATAATGGAATTTGTCTTCTACGAAGGTCCATCCATTTTGTGACATTTCTTCCCTATTTTTTTTATTCTTGAGCAAAAAAAGTAATTTCTCTGAAAATTTCTCAACGTTCATACTCGGGACGACAAATCCGGTATTACCATCATCTACAACATCCCTAACTCCTCCAACATCCGTAGCAATCACCGGTATTCCTGAAGCCTGCGCTTCAATTAGACTCACAGGCGTCCCTTCATTTAACGAAGTCAGACAGATAAGATCCATTCCTGCATTAAACTTTGCAATATCCAGAATCCAAGAGGTCATAACAATCTCGACGTGAACAGGCAAGGTCATTTTTTCAATACGCTGTTCCATTGTCTTTTTTTCTGAACCATCACCAACAATAAAGAATTTAACTGGAACCTCTACCACTCGTGCTACCGACTCAATAACATCGAGAAACATCTGATGATTCTTTACCGGAACCAATCGACCTATCAGGGCAACAGCAACCTCATTATCAGATAAACCATATTCAGATCTCGTTAAAAACCGATATTTTTCTCGAGCTTCCTTAAAGCGAAGTAGGTCAAAGCCAAGTGGAACAACTTGAATATGTTCTCTAGAACAGATTTTATGCTCCTCACTTAGCTCCCTCCTCTGAAGTTCCGATATTGCGATAATTCCTGAAGATTGTTTCGCTAAATTACGTTCAATACTCTTGTAGAGAGTTGTCTTCATTTTTCCGAAATACGAGTGGAAGACATGTCCATGAAACGTATGTACAACTACCGGCACCTTCATTTTGAATGCCGCTCTTCTTCCCAATGCACCTGCTTTGGAGGCATGGGTATGAACGATCTGTGGTCTAAACTCATGAATAATTCGTTTCAACTCACGGTACGCTGCCCTGTCACTAAAAAATCCGGGATTTCGTTTCATGTCCCGAAGCAGAATAGGTTCCACCCCGTAATCCTGCAAGATATGCAGGGAATCGATTTCGCCTTCTTCAGGCATGCCCCCGACAAGTAATGTCTCAAATTCATCCGAAATGTAACGGGCCAAAAAGACGGCGTTGTATGTCGGCCCCCCCATATTAAACCGGTTGATGATCCTAAGGATTTTGATCCTGTTTTTTGTGCCCTCGTTTTCTTCAAGCATTTTTGAAAGATTCACATTTCGAACGCAAGCGTTATCTAAGCAATAGATTGTTGAAAATTAATTTGGCCTCAGAGAATTTGCACATGGATAATATTCAATTTTAAACTTTCTAAATCTCGTATGAAATTAAGGATTTTTGGCCTAGTTTGCATTGCTCTCGGAATATTTAACAGTTTACAAGCTCAAAATAAAGCGAATGATGTTCTGAAAGAAATGGTACAGTCACCGGAATTTCAATCATCAGGAATATCTTTGTTGGTTACTGATTTGAAAACTGGAAATAGAATTTTAGAACACCAACCTTACCTTGCACTATCGCCAGCGTCCACGGTCAAATTATTTACAACTGCAGCAGCATTGGAGATACTTGGTCCGGACTACAGACCGCAAACAAGAATTTATAGAGACGGTGTCGTTAAGGACAGCATACTATTTGGGAACATCTGGATCCGAGGCGGGGGCGATATGACCCTTGGAAGTAGATTTTTTAATGACAATGAACATCTGAAAGATTTCCTTATATCCTGGTCCGACAGCCTAAAATCATTGGGAATAAAACGAATTAACGGCAGCATCATTGCAGATGGTTCAGAATTCGGTTATTCCGGGGTTCCCGATGGTTGGACATGGGCCGACATTGGAAATTATTATGGTTCCGGACCTTCAGGCATAGTGCTTTTTGACAACTCCATACGTTACTCATTTCGGACAGGAAGCGCTGGAAATCAGACCGAACTCATCAAAACTTTTCCTGAGGTTCCCGAACTTACGTTCCATAATTTTATCAGATCAGAAAATGTAAATGATGACAACTCATATATTTACGGAGGACCTTATTCAAATGACAGATTTGGCACAGGTTCGCTTCCGGCAAATAAATCTCAATTTGCAGTTCGTGGAAGTCTGCCGGATCCTGAGTTTCAGCTTGCAGTAGAGCTTACCAAGGCACTTGAAGCTGCTGGAATTGATGTGGGCTCTGATCCAAAAGGAGTAAGAAAAGACAGACTTTATGTGAATAACCATTATGGACTTGACTTCACATTACTTTTTAGCTGGAAAGGACAGAAAGTTGCAGATATCGTGAAGCTCACCAACATGAGAAGCATCAATCATTTCGCCGAACAACTTGTATGTTTGATTTCGTATAAAAAAACAGGTAACGGCTCTTATGAAAAAGGAATAAAGGAGCTCGAAAGGTATTGGGAACAAAAAATTGATTCGAAAGGATTGTTTCTAAAAGATGGTTCAGGATTATCGCGGACAAATGCAGTTAGTGCGTATCATTTCTGCGAACTATTGAAACAAATGGAAAAAAGGTCTCAGCTAAAAGTGGAACGATGGCTAGAATTAAATCATACTCAGGTTATGTGCTCACTCAAAGCGGAAATAAGCTTGGGTTTGCCATTGTTCTGACAAATTTTTCCGGATCCTCCTCCAATGCCGGAACATGGATTGAGAAAATCCTGAATCAGCTAGCTTTATTGTAATTCTACTTCGACCACTTCTTCCCAGAATTCACGAAGAGTCATCCCGGAACAAGCAATCATCTGAGGAACAATACTCGCCGGAGAGAAGCCCGGAGTGGTGTTTACCTCAATGACGTAAGGAGTATCATTAACTAGCATAAAATCGATGCGAGCAACCGCACGTAACCCCAAAAGATCGTAGATGTATTTTGCTCTTTGCTGCACTTTTTCACGCAAAGAATCGCTTATTCTTGCAGGCGTGATCTCCTGTGATTTTCCATGATATTTCGCATCGTAATCGAAAAATTCGTTTTCTGAAGCTATTTCTGTAAGCGGCAACGCCACAATGCTATTTCTTCCCCTGTAAACGCCACATGTCACTTCGGTTCCGTCAAGAAATGACTCAATCACCACCTCATCTCCTTCCCCGAAAGCAAGTTGAAGGGCAGGCAATAATTGATCCGCTGATTTCACTTTTGAAATACCAAAACTCGAACCTGAGTCGGAAGGCTTCACAAACACTGGCAGACCAAGCTTCTCAAGAATTAACGATTCGTTGACAAAATCTCTTCTTTTTAGCTTGACAGAATCGGCTACCTCAATACCAAATGCACGTAAAAATTGGTTACAATACCACTTATCAAAAGACAAAGCAGAGGCCAACGGTCCGGAATTCACATAGGGTATGGCTTTTAATTCGAGGAGGGCCTGTAGCTTCCCGTTTTCACCTGGATCACCATGTACGTAAACTACTGCAGCATTCAACTTTGTGGTGCCATCGGGAGTTTCAAATGACATACTATCCAGTGAAAAAACAAATTGTGCATCAGCAATGATTGCGAAAAAACCTTCCCTTTTGACCAATATCGGAAAAACATTAAATCCTGATGGGAAATTTGCACAAATTGTCTGTGCACTTTTCATTGAAATTTCCCATTCAGAGGAAAATCCACCACAAAATATCCCGATATTTTTCATTCTCCGAGGTTTGGATACGAAGTTACATTTTCTCAAAACTCAACTTTGTCTTGATGTTCAAAGTTATTGGACGTGAATTGTTGATTTTCCTTTTTTGAATAGTTCAGTTGAATGAGGAATCTAAATAAGAACAGAAAATGTTGAAAAGCTTTGCTTCAAACAACCTCATTTTACGGAGGTTTGGTTTATATTTGTCGCTGTTTTAGCAAAATACGTTTTGAACTTATGTTACGTAATTTAATTCTAACACTATTTGCACTTCAATGCCTTCAGGCATTTTCGCAAACAGCAACGCTCTTCAGCGATAATTTTGAATCCACTGCCGGTGCATGGACGATACAAGGTGTAGAAACCCCCAATAAATGGCAACAAGGTGATTGCGCGGGAAATGGTCTTTCGGTTGCAGGTGACAGTTCTCTCTACGTGAGTGACGGAACAACCGGTACTGGATGTACAGTCTCCTACGCCTATCAAAATTCCCCTTCCGGTACTCTTTTTACTTTGGCATATACTACAGTAAATGCATCTTGCGCGTCAACACTTGAGCTCTTCTTTGACTACAGAAATGTTGGAGTCTTGTCTGAAGATTTCACTGAAGTCGTATACAGTACAGATGGAGGAGGATCGTGGACTGCTCTAAGTACACTACCGGTGAATACTCCCTGGACAAGCACTTCAATCAATTTACCGGCAACACTAGATTTTACGACCTTTGAAATTGGATTCAGATTCACATATACAGATGCAAATACTGGAGCTGAGCCTACCGCGATTGACAACATCAGAATAGTCGGAATTGATACTCAAAGTCCGCTGATCGTTTGTCCTACAGCAGTCACACAATCTATGAATTCATCTTGCGACGCAATAGCAGATGATTACGGAAAGAATCTCGTGGATCTCTCTGACAACTGCACCGACTCAGCTAGTATAATTGTGACTCAAAACATTCCAATTGGAACAGATCTGGGACTTGCACCTGGAGAAACAGTCAATATAATTGTCACAGCGGAAGATGAAGCCGGCAATTCAAGCAGTTGTAATTTTACATTAACCGCAATTGACGATACGGATCCGCAAATTACCTTTTGTCCCGGAGACACCATAATTTACGTTGACAACAATTGTGATGGCTTGGTAGGTGACTATGCTGCTTTGGCAACGGGAACAGATTTTTGTTCTCCAACCCTTTCCATAACCCAGTTGCCTGCGCCGGGGACAACCATTTCAGGACACAACATAACCACTCCGGTGACGATTACCTTAGAGGATGTAAGTGGAAATTCAATCTCATGTGTACTGAATGCATTGACTTTAGACACATTGCCTGTTGAGGTGATTTGCCCATCTGACACGGTGGTTTATGCCAGTGCAAGTTGTAACGGTGTATTGTTGGATTACACAAGTTCAGTAACTGCTACAGATAATTGTGTGTCGAGCTCAAGCTTGATGTTTGCTCAATCCCCAATTCCAAGTACAACAATTGCAGCTGATCAACAAATAACTATTACAGTCACAGGAGGCATTCCTTCCACTCCGGTAAGCTGCCAATTTACGGCAATGCTGGTTGATACAATTAAACCAACAATTCTCTGTCCAACACCGACCTCATTGATTTTAAGCACTTCTTGTGATGTTACCATGACAGATTACACCTCAGTCGTTGGGTGGGCAGACAATTGTGAGAGCAATGCCTCGAATATGATTTTCTCTCAAGTTCCTGCAGGTGGCAGTATCATAGACACTACAACAAATGTAACAATAACCGTTACAGACCCTTCCGGCAATTCAGTCTCATGTGGTTTTATTCAAACGGTTATCGACAATATCGACCCGATAGTGACCTGCCCAGGTGATCAAGTCCTAAGCTTAAACAGCAGTTGTTTTGCTACGATTCCGGATTTTGAAGTTTTGGTAACAGCGTCTGACAATTGCTTTTACAATTCGGCCGTAAGTATTAGCCAAAGCCCACCTGCTGGAACAACCTTGAACGGTCCCGCTGTCATTACGATTACAGGTACTGACGAATCTGGTAACGAAAACACCTGTACGTTTAATGTCACTATTGCCGACAATTCAGCTCCAATAGTGATCTGTCCTTCTGACGAATCGGTTTCTCAAGATGCGACGTGTGACTATCTTATGCCAAATCTTTCAGGGCTGGTCACATATTCTGACAACTGTACGGCACAAGGGTCCTTGATTTTTGCTCAAACACCCTCTGTGGGTACTAGTCTTACGGCTGGAGTGCATACGGTACAGATAACTGTTACCGATGGAGGAGGATTACAAAGTACATGTTCCTATCAATTGACGGTTGAGGACCAAATCCTTCCTCAAATAAGCTGTCCCGGAAACGTGAGCTTGAATGTAGATGGAGGATGTAACGCTACGATAGGTGATTACTCGGGTGACGTTACCGTTTCGGACAATTGCACCTCCGTTGGACAATTGGTCATCACGCAAGCACCAACTGCAGGAAGTTCAATCTCCTCTAACACGCAAATCACAATGACCGTTCAAGATTTGAATGGCAACAGTGCTTCCTGTAACTTTTTTGCTCTGATCGTAGACAACAGTGCACCCACATTGAATTGCCCGCTCTCTCTCACTGTAACCGCTACTTCAGCATGTGAATATCTGGTTCCCGACATGGGTGCAGAGGTTCTAGTAAATGATAACTGTCCTGCAGGACTCGTTCTAAGTCAAAACCCACCAGTGGGCACACCGATTTCTTCGGGTCCGGTTTCTGTGCTAATCACCGCAAATGATGGAAACGGAAATTCTACTTCCTGTGCGACTTTGTTAACACCAAGTGACTTTCAAATACCAATTGTAAACTGTCCAAGCCCAGCTCCGGTGAACATCGGCTCGAACTGTGACTTTACCTTACCGAATTACTCTGGTACGACACTCGTTCTAGACAACTGTTCAAACTTTCAAATTATTCAAACTCCGGCCGCAGGAACTGTTTTAGGAACAGGAGCACACAGTATACAAATGGATGTCATTGATATTGGTGGAAATACAGCCCAATGTTCCTTCATCCTTGATGTTTTTGAAACTATTCCACCTGTCATAAGCTGTCCAAATGATACCATCTTGTGCACCGACGTGTATACTTTTACAGATCCTATTTACAGCGACAATTGTTTTGCTTTTATCACCCAAACTGATGGTACAGGACTAGCATCCGGCAGTACGTTTCCGATAGGTTCGACCACCACCCTGTCCTACGTTGTAGCTGACTCTTCAGGCAATACAGCGGGCTGTTCATTTGATATTACGGTACTTGACTTTCCATCATCCGCAGACATTCTGATAGATTCTATTTCTCTTTGTGATGTGACAAGTGCCGTGGTTGAGGCATTGCCTGTAACAAGTGGAACAGGTCAATGGACTTTACTTAGCGGTCTAGGTTCGATAAACAATCCTACGTCCAGCTTAACGGGTATAAACAACCTGAATTATGGTACTAATGTTTTTGTATGGACGATTTCTTCTGCGTCATGTGGGTCATTGAGCGATACGGTTTCCATTTATACGTACCAGTCTCCGCTACCAGCAAGTACAATCGACACGGTATTGCTTTGTAATGAATCTATACTACAGCTTACTGCAAATGTGCCTTTGTATGGTTCAGGTATCTGGACCACTGCACCAGGTCCAGTCATTGTGGATCCTGAGGTGGCTGTAACTACTGCATCGAACATTAATTTTGGTTGGAGTCAGTTTATTTGGACAGTATCCAATGGTTCATGTCCTTCCACTGCAGATACGATGAATGTATACAAAGTTCCGGTGGCATCTATAGACATGGCTGATACCACAGTGTGTATCGAAGATGGTGAATTTGACGTGAATGGTTCAAATATCATTACAGAACAAAATTCAGTGTGGGTATTTATCGCAGGAGGTGGAAGTCTAACGAATCCGCTGACAGGAACGGTAACTGTAGACCAATTGAATATAGGCTCAAATTACTTGGTCTATGCTATAAATTCAGAGTTGTGCTTATCATCCTCAGATACAGTGATCATTTCAGCCTATCTGTGTGACGGTTTCCAGCCTGATTTCCCTACGGTGATTACCCCAAATCTGGATGGAAAGAATGATTTATTTGTGATTGACTATCTGAATGACTTGTACCCCAAATGTGCGGTTACAATTTTCAATAGATGGGGGTCTGTAGTTTATGAATCAACAGGGTATTCCGATCCGTGGAATGGCACCTACAAAAATGAGGAGCTTCCGATGGGCACCTACTTCTTCAAAATTGAATTGAAAGACGAGAATAACACGGTGTATAATGGTCCAATCAGTATTATCCGATAAAAAATTACTTATCATGAGAAAATTTAGTTTTATCATTTTGAGCACGCTGTTTAGTGGGATTGTTCTCGCACAGCAGGAATATCAGTTTTCCAACAGCGCTTACAATCCTTTCATGCTGAACCCTGCTGCTGGAGGATTAACTGATGTGATGCACTTTGAGGTATCCAGTAGGTTGCAATGGATGGGATACGATGGAGGGCCTCAAACATTCATGGCCTCGGGAAACAGTCAGTTTACTTTCAAAAAGAAGAAAGATAATGTTCTGAGTGAATTTAATTCAGAAGGAAGCAAACTGTTTGAAGCACCAAAAGTAACTGTCGCCAAGAAAAAACATATTGTAGGAGGTAAAGTTTGGAATGATGCCATCGGACCTTTTGCTAAAACCTCTTTTCAGGGAAGTTATGCCTACCATTTGCCACTGACAAAAAAATTAAATTTTGGAGTAGGTGTTGGTTTAGGGATCAGCAACTTTCGTGTGAACGAGAGTAAAGTAAAGCTCTATCAATCCGACGATGCAACGTATTCTCAATTTTTGGGAAATGCCTCGCAACAAACATTGGGTGATGCGCAAGCTGGATTAGTGGTGTATGGTGAACGATTTTATTTTGGCCTCAGCACCACACAGCTTCTTCAAAATAATGTTGTTTTGAACGATATCGTGACGGAAAGCAACTACAACAGACACTTTTTTGCCATGATGAGATATAAATTTGGTTTGACCAAGACCTTAGCCTTGGAACCCTCTTTTGTGTTGAAATCTGTTGCTAACAGTCCTGCTTCTTACGATTTGGGTGCTCGTCTATTATCAAAAAACAGAATGTGGGCCAGCTTACAATACCGCAGCGGAAACACTGTTATTTTTCAGTTGGGAAGTAACCTGATAATGAACATGTATGTTGCATACAGTTACGAACACAGTTCAGGTAAAATTCGTGCTGCTAGTAATGGCACTCATGAACTTCAGCTGGGTTGGTATATCGGGAAGAACCGAGATATCGAGCAGGAATTGAAAGAGAAAGAAAAAGGAACCAAGGTGTCCTCTTCCGGCGATAAAGAGTAAATATGCGCTTACTTTACTTCGTGCTTTATATTATTTTAAAGTACCCTTTACGCATCTTTTATCCGAGGGTTCACTCAGTCAATTCGCCCAAGAATTTTTTCGGAAGAACTATTTACGTCAGCAATCATGCCGCGTCGTTCATGGATCCTCTTGTAATTGCTTCATTTAGAAATCCTATTGTTTTCTTTTTAACCCGTTCTGATGTATTTACACCCATAAGCAAACCCATTTTGTGGGCCGCACACATGCTGCCAATTTACAGACAACATGACGGCGTAGACACCAAAGATGAAAATCAAAAAACCTTTGAGTCGTGTGCTAAGATTTTAAATTTTGGACGGAATCTCTTAATCTTTGGTGAGGGTTTTACAGATGATGTATTCGTAAGACGCCTTAAACCAATTAAGAAAGGTGCTGTGCGCATTGGGTTTTCTTCGCTTGAGTATATGCAATGGAAGAAGAAAGTTTACATTGCTGCTGTCGGGTGCAATTATCAAGACCCGAATAAAATGCGCAGTGATTTTCTAATTTCCACCTCTGACAAAATTTGTCTCAATGATTTTAAAGATGCCTATCACGAAAACCCGACCAAAGTAATCAACGAACTCACAAAGCGTATCGAGGATTTGATGAAAGCGCAGATAACGCATGTCGAACGTATCGAATGGTGTGAGTTTCACGAAAATGTGATGCGTTTGACACGAAAAGGGATGAATGCTTTGAACAGCGACCGCAGTATTTCTCTCAAAAAACGCTGGCATTATTCTCAGAATCTTGCAAGTTGGTTGAATTCTTTATCAGAGGAAGAACGTGATAATCTTCAGGAACTCAAAACGGAGATGAGTGCATATTTTGAAGAACAAAACTCTAAAGGAATTAACGAAAATTACGTGTTTGAGCTTAGCAAAAAAAAGAAGCTCAACAGACTCAATGAGGCAATTCAACTTATTGTTCTGGCACCTTTGGCAATTCTAGGATTGTTGCACTGTGGGATTCCCTATTTTGGTGTGAAAAAATTCGTTGAGAGCTCATTCAAACGCAAAGTTTTCTGGGGGTCGGTGAAACTGATTCTCGGAATGATCTCCATGGGCGTATTAAATATTCCGTTTATCTTTTTATTCGAAGCCTTCATCTATCCGAGTTACCTTTTGGGTATGTTATACTACGCCCTTGTAGGATTATTTGGACTTGCCGCTTACATGTGGTGGATTAATTTTAAACGTTTCAAAGAAAAGGGAGCTGTTAAGCATACCGATCTAAGCCGAATGATCGAAACAAGAAAAAAACTACTTCAAAAAATCCACACGACTATACCTGTTGCCTAATTCTATCAACTTTTTGAAAACAAGAAAACAAGCAGCAATCCAAGCAGCAAGGATACACTTACATTTAGCACAGCTAAATGATAGGAGCCTGACTGTAGAAGTTGGACCGTATCGTTACTAAATGTGCTAAACGTGCTAAATCCACCACAAAATCCGGCAATCAAAAGTGGATTGAGCCATGTACTTCCCTGAAACTTTGGCATAATCCAATACAATATTGCACCAAGAATAGAAGTAGCCAACAAATTAGCTAATAGCGTTGCAATAGGAAAAGTAGTCGTAAGATACTTCACCTGCAATTGACCAAACGCATATCTGAGCGCGCTTCCAATTCCTCCACCGATGAATACAAGAAAATAATTCATTGAGTTAAAAGTTTTACGAATACAAAGCGGTGGAGTACGAAAGTTGAACACATTCCAACACACATTCCTCCAAGAATATCCGAAGGATAATGGACTCCGAGATAAATTCGGCTTACACAAACAAGCAATGCACAAGGAATCAACGTCAAAAGTAATTTTGGAAAATTATTTTTGAGCACAAACCAGGACCCGGTTAGCAAAGCAAAAAAATTAGCGGCGTGTGAGGAAACAAAACCATACAAACCACCTCTGTAGAATGTTCCATCATCCTGGAGGTAAAAATGAAGTCTATGCTGCAGTAACGTGTTATGGGAAGGCCTGTACCGTTGAAAAATATTTTTAAATAGGTGTACTGAAACCAAATCCGACAAGATCACAGCAGCGAGTATAAACAATACAAAATAAACGAGCCTTTTTCGGTCAAAAATTTTGGTTGCAAGGAAAAATATATACACGTACAGAGGAATCCAAAACCATTTTGTCGAAAGTAACCACATTATTTCGTCAAGCAGTGGATGGTGTAGGCCATTTATAAGTAAAAGGATGCTTTGATCGATTTTTTCAAGAAGGTTCATCCGTCAACTTTTTCCAAATGATATCTTTCAACGTTTCCAGTCCGAACTGAGCAACAGAGGAAATAAATACATGAGGTATCTTGGGAAGATCCTTTGCAAGCTCATGGCGCAATTCTTCATCTGTTACATCACACTTAGTAATTGCTAAAATACGTTCCTTGTGTAGTAGTTCCGGGTTGTATTGCTTAAGTTCATTGAGCAATACTTTATACTCCTTATGAATATCAGGACTGTCAGCCGGCACAAGAAATAAAAGAAGGGAATTGCGCTCAATATGACGTAGAAATCTCAATCCTAATCCTTTCCCTTTGTGCGCACCTTCGATGATTCCTGGAATATCTGCCATAACAAAGGATCGATGATCGCGGTAGGAAACAATTCCCAGGTTTGGACGAAGAGTCGTAAACGGATAATCTCCGATTTCTGGTTTTGCAGCAGAAATCACACTCAACAAAGTACTTTTACCGGCATTCGGAAAACCGACAAGTCCAACATCTGCAAGGACTTTTAATTCAAGTACCTTCCATCCCTCAAAACCTTCTTCACCCGGCTGAGCATATCTCGGCGTTTGATTCGTTGGCGATTTGAAATGATTGTTTCCCAAACCACCTCGTCCCCCGCGCTGCAGAATGTGTTGCTCCCCATCTTCAGTCACTTCGAAGAGCACTTCTCCTGTTTCTTCATCACGTGCAACAGTACCCAATGGAACTTCGATAAATTCGTCCTTCCCCTGGGCACCGGTTTTTAAATTTCCCGCGCCATGAGCGCCGTGACTAGCTTTGATATGCTTTTTATATTTCAAGTGGAGCAAAGTCCAAAGCTGTGCATTTCCACGAACAATCACATGTCCGCCCCGGCCACCATCGCCACCGTCTGGACCACCCTTGGGGATGTATTTCTCACGCCTAAAATGCGTAGAGCCGCCTCCACCGTTTCCAGAAGTGCAATGAATCTTGACGTAGTCAACAAAATTATCAGAAGCCATATGATTCGTAAAGGTAAGAACTATTGTCGGACCAAATAAAAAAGCCGGCATTGACCGGCTCTACATATTCATTCAATCGTATCTTAATGAGCGTCAATTGCCTCAAATAATCGCTGAGATATTTCGTCAATGGAACCGATACCATCGATGGATATAAGCTTGTTTTGCGCGGCATAATATTCCTTGACAGGTGCTGTTTCAGCATTGTAAACTCTAATTCTGTTCGCTATCACTTCCGGATTTGCATCATCTGCTCTTCCACTCACTTCAGCTCGCTTTTTTAAACGCTCTTTGAGCTCGCTTTCTTCAACTTCAAGTGCAAGCATTAGCTTAATTCCCGTATTTAACTCCTTTAAAAATTCATCCAATGCCTGTGCTTGAGGATTGGTTCTGGGAAATCCATCAAAAATGAATCCTTTGGGCTCTTGATGCTTCATCACTTCACTTCTGAGCATATTGATGGTCACTTCATCCGGAACAAGTTGACCCTTGTCCATGTAACTTTTTGCAAGAAGACCTAATTCTGTCTCCCCCTTGATATTTGCTCTGAATACATCACCCGTTGAAAGATGAATCAACCCGTACTTCGAGACTAAACGCTCAGATTGGGTTCCTTTTCCTGATCCCGGAGGACCAAATAAAACAATATTCAACATAGTCAATTTATTAGTTAAACCTCTTTTAATTGATAAATAGCATTTAAATTTCTCCCTCTTTCATCATAATCTAATCCGTATCCGACAACAAACAAATTTGAAATTTCAAACCCGACGACATCAGGAGCACGTTTTCCCTTAAATGCTTGTGGCTTGAAAAGTAAAGTACACAGCCTAACGGAGGATGCTCCGTGAGACTCCAAAAGCTGAAGGATCTTGTCCATTGTCAATCCGGTATCAACAATATCTTCGAGAACAACTACTTCTTTACCTGAAATAGATTTGTTCAATCCTATGAGCTCGTCCACTTGACCTCTTGAAGAAGTACCTGAATAAGAACTTACTTTGACAAAAGATATTTCACACGGAAATTCAATATGCTTCACAAGATCGGATGCAAACATAAACGCGCCGTTGAGAACAGCAAGAAAAATCACCTCCTTGCCTGCATACATTTCATTCAGCTGACTTCCGATCATCCGTACCCTCTCTTGTACTTGATGTTCGCTGAGATAGATCTCAAATGTTCTGTCGTTTAACTGGATCAACTGAAGGCCTAATGAGGAAACAAAGTTAGGGATTATCCCCGCAATGCAAACCACAAATTATTCGGAAACTTTTCAACGACAGCGGAATGTGACCTATCTTTGCCTTATGAAGAATGGCGGGTCAAACAAGTTGAATGTTCGGATTGGAATGCTGGGTGGAGGCCAATTGGGCAGAATGTTTATTCAAGAAGCACTCAATCTAAACGCCGAAGTTCATGTGTTGGATCCTGATCCAAATGCCCCTTGCAGGAACATTGCGGAAACGTTTACGGTAGGTTCCTTAAATAATATGTCCACCGTGCTGGATTTTGGGAAGGACAAAGACATTCTAACTGTAGAGATTGAAAATGTCTCCATAGAAGCGTTAGAATTGTTAGAGCAATCCGGTAAAAAGGTGTTTCCGCAACCTTATGCACTCAGAACGATAAAAGACAAAGGAATTCAAAAACAATTTTACGCTGAAAATGGCATTCCAACGTCCAGATTCAGGCTCATTGAGTCTAAAGTGGATATTTCAGAAAAGGATCTTCCTTGTGTACAAAAGCTTCGCACAGGCGGATACGATGGAAAAGGCGTACAAGTACTAAGGACACAAGAGGATCTCGAAAGGGCATTTGATGCTCCCAGCGTTTTGGAAGAACTTATTGAGTTTGAAAAAGAAATTTCAGTAATAGTTGCAAGAAATCCCTCATTGGAGGTGGCCTCCTATCCAGCAGTAGAATGTAAATTTAATGCAGAAGCGAATTTAGTCGAGCTTCTCTTCTCTCCCGCTGAAATAACTGAAGAACTTGAGCAAAAAGCACGGACACTCGCATTGGAAGTCATTGATAAACTAGGTATGATCGGAATTCTTGCGGTCGAAATGTTCGTGACTAAATCAGGTGCTATTCTTGTCAATGAAATTGCCCCAAGACCCCATAACAGTGGCCACCACACGATTGAATGCAACCTTACGTCTCAATTTGAACAACATCTTCGTTCGATTCTTGATCTGCCTTTGGGATCTACCCGTATAATTAGCCCCGGTGCCATGATTAATCTTCTTGGTGAAAAAGGATATGAAGGAGAGGCCCATTTCATTGGACTTGAAGATGCCCTCAAAAAAGATGGCGTATTCCCTCACTTGTACGGCAAAAAAATGACCAAACCCTTCCGTAAAATGGGTCATATTACAATCACGGGCACTGAATTACACGAAATAAAAGAGACTGCTAAGGCACTCATTTATTCAGTGAAAGTTATCGCCCGATAGTCCTATTTACGAGGATCACATTCATTTTTAACACACTGCGAATTCCTTAAAGGTTGTTAATTTTTATTTTGTTTAACCTTTTAATTTGTTTGTTAAACATTTTTGTTTAAGTTTGTGATGTATTCATTAAACATTTTGATATGTCAACACTTGAATTCAATGAAGCACTGATAGGTTTACAAGGCAATTTGCATTCTTTTGCCATGAGCTTTACGCGCAACAATGAAGATGCGCAAGACCTTACTCAAGAAACAATGCTGAAGGCAATTACCTACAGGAACTATTACGCGCCACAGACAAACTTCAAGGCTTGGGTATTTACGATTATGAGAAACATCTTCATCAATCAGTACCGAAGAAAAGTGAAGTCGGGAACTATTTTCGATCATTCACAAGACTTGTATCTGCTGAACCAACCGGGCGATGCATTGAATTCCCCCATTCAGAAATTGGCAGTTTCAGAAATTCAAGCACAAATTGACAAACTTGAGGATGAATATAAGGTGCCATTTCACATGCATTTCAAAGGATTCAAATACAAAGAAATATCCGATCAGCTCGGTATTCCAATTGGCACGGTTAAAAGCCGTATCTTCATAGCCAGAAAAAAACTAATGGAGTCATTGCCGGAATTCAATTACAGTCTAAACTGATGAAGAAAATTACCATCATCGGTGCCGGTATCTCCAGCCTTTCCTCAGCCGCATTCCTTTCCAGAGAAGGGTACGATGTAACCGTACTTGAGAAAAATGCGAGTATTGGAGGGCGTGCAAGGCAGTTTAAAGAAAACGGATTTGTTTTCGATATGGGTCCGAGTTGGTATTGGATGCCTGATGTGTTCGAACAATTTTATCAAAAATTTGGTCATACTACAAGCGATTTCTACGAACTTGTCAGACTCGATCCTTCTTATAGAATTTTTTGGCAGGACGACAGTCATTCCGATATTCCTGCAAATGAAGAGGAGTTGCATGCATGGTTCGAGAGTCTAGAACCCGGGAGCAGCATCAAATTGAAAAAGTTTCTTTCCGAAGCAAAGTACAAATATGAAGTGGGAATAAATGATCTGGTATACAAACCCGGATTAAGACTTACTGAGTATGCTGATTTCCGGATTCTTAAAGGTCTTTTTAAATTAAATCTTCTTTCCTCTTTTTCGAAATATATTCGTCAATATTTTAAAAACGAAAAAATCCTAAGCTTACTTGAGTTTCCCGTTTTGTTTCTTGGGGCCATGCCTGAGGAGACTCCTGCTCTTTATTCACTTATGAATTATGCAGATATTTCTTTAGGTACCTGGTATCCTATGGGGGGCATGCATAAGTTCGTTGAAGCCTTCGAACAAATAGCCCGTGAAAACGGCTCGAAAATTCTCACCGAACAAAACGTTAGCGGGATGAAATACCAGAATCGCAATTTGTCACATGTGGTAAGCAATGGTGCAGATTTCGAGACGGACATTCTTATTTCAGGCGCAGATTACCGACATACAGAAACAGTGTTAAATGGAAAAGCTAATTACAGTGATGAATACTGGAACAAAAGAACCATGGCACCATCCTGCTTATTGTTTTACATCGGAGTCAATAAACGTGTAGAAAACTTATTGCACCACAATCTGTTTTTCGACGAGCCATTCGCACAACATGCTGTTGAAATCTATAAGGATCCAAAATGGCCAACTGCCCCGCTTTTTTATGTAAGCGCGCCTTCGAAAACAGATCCGTCAGTAGCACCTGAAGGTCATGAGAATATTTTTATGCTGATTCCCATAGCTCCAGATCTCGCAGACAACGAAGACTTGCGTGAACAATATTTCGATCTTTTGATGGAACGTCTGGAGAAGAGAACTGGACAGCAAATTAAGGAGCATATTGTCTACAAGAAAAGTTATTGTATATCCGATTTTAAAAAGGATTACAATGCTTTCAAAGGAAATGCATACGGACTTGCCAATACATTGAGCCAAACCGCATATTTAAAACCGTCATTAAAGAATAAACACCTTAATAACGTATATTACACCGGTCAGCTGACTGTTCCCGGGCCTGGTGTTCCTCCGGCTATAATTTCAGGAGAAGTTGTATCCCGTGAGGTAATTAAAAATCATCCACTAATCAAACGCTAACACTGAAATCAAACCATCCATGAAAAAACTATTTGACACTATTTCTCACGAAATGAGTATGCTTACTACAAAGCGCTACAGCACCTCATTCTCACTTGGAATTTCATTTCTTCATAAAAGCATCCACAAGCCGATTTATGCCATTTATGGGTTTGTCCGTTTTGCCGACGAAATCGTCGACTCTTTCCACGGATACGATCAGGAAAAAATGTTGAAAGAGTTCAAAGAACAAACGTATATTGCTATCGACCAGGGCATTTCACTCAATCCTATTCTGAACAGTTTTCAGTGGGTGGTGCGTGAATATAACATTCCACTAGAGCTAATAGAAACATTCCTTAATAGTATGGAAATGGATCTTGTGAAACATTCATACGATAAGGATAAATACGAACAGTATATACTTGGCTCGGCAGAGGTAGTTGGTCTCATGTGCTTGAAGGTTTTTGTAAATGGAGATGATCGAGAATACGAACGATTGAAACCATTCGCGATGAAGCTTGGCTCCGCATTTCAAAAAATCAACTTTTTGCGTGACCTCAAAGCGGATTACCAAGAGCTTGGCAGAACCTATTTTCCGGGTATCGACCTGAACGAGTTTAACGGAACGGTCAAAAAGGAGATTGAAGCAGACATAGAGATCGATTTCAAAAAAGGGTACGAGGGTATTCTTCAACTGCCGAAAAAAGCGAGATTTGGTGTGTATATGGCGTACATATATTACTATAAATTATTCGCTAAAATCAAGTCAACTCCGGCTGAAGTGATTCTGAATGAGCGCATTAGAATTCCAAACAACAAGAAATACAGATTATTTGTAACTTCTTTCCTAAGACACAATTTAAACCTTCTCTAATTGAATCACACTGCACAAGATCACGTAATCCTAGTTGATGAATACGACCAGGAGCTTGGACTGATGGAGAAACATGAAGCCCATAAAAAAGGACTTCTTCACAGAGCATTTTCGGCATTCGTTTTCAACAGTAATGGAGAGCTATTGTTGCAAAGACGTGCCTTTGGTAAATATCACTCAGAGGGACTCTGGACAAATACGTGTTGCAGTCACCCTATCTCTGGTGAATCAATAGTAGATGCGGGCAAACGAAGACTGGGAGAAGAAATGGGATTTGAAACACAGCTTACCCCTACTTTTAATTTCATTTATAAAGCAGAGCTCGACAACGGTTTCACAGAGTATGAGCTTGATCATGTTCTCATTGGTATTTCGGACGAAACACCACATTTGAATACGTCCGAAGCCATGTCCTTCAAATGGGCAAACCTCTCAGATATAAAAGCTGATATGGTCAATAATCCTGCTCAGTATACTGTTTGGTTCAGGATTATTATGAATGAACATTTTGAAGAGCTTACATCAAGTATCGCCCATGAAAGTTTGTAGGAGAGAAACATTCAATGCCGCCCACCGCTTGTTCAATCCTGAGTGGAGTGATGAAAAGAATCGTGAAGTTTTCGGAAAATGCAGTAACCCAAATTATCATGGGCATAACTATGTTTTGGAAACATGGATTGAGGGACCAATCGATCCGGTCACAGGGTATGTGATCGACCTCAAAAAATTGAAAGATTTGATTCGAAATGAAATTTGCGAACGATTTGATCACAGAAACCTCAATCTGGATTGTGAAGAATTCAAATCTCTAAAGCCTTCTGCAGAAAATATTGCCGTAGTTACCTGGAATATTCTTAGGGAGCACCTGGAGCCGCATCTAAATCTTACGGTAAAGTTGTGGGAAACAGAAAATAATATTGTGGAATTTAACGGGAAATGAGTGCGATTTTCTGGCACCGTCGCGACCTTCGTATAGAAGATAACGCTGGCTTATACAAAGCCCTAAGTCAACAAACAGATGTTCTGCCAATATTCATATTTGATAGCAACATACTAGAATCTTTATCGAAGGTTGATCAGCGGGTGCGCTTCATCCATGAATGTCTCAAAACACTTAAAAAGGAATATCAAGCACTTGGGAGAGATCTTTTAGTCGTACATGGTGATCCCAAAGTCCTAATACCAGAGCTTGCTGTCCAGTACGCCGTGAGTGGAGTGTATACTAATCGAGACTACGAACCGTATGCTGCGAAAAGAGATCAGTTCATTTTTGAAAAACTTAAAGAATTGAACATCCCGTTCATAGGAACAAAGGATCATGTAATTTTTGAAAAGAACGAAGTCTTGAAAGCTGATGGCACACCTTACACCGTTTTTACTCCCTACTCGAGAAAATGGAAAGCCACGCTTCAAAACGAGCATCTAGAGTCATTTGATGTTTCATCGCTCAAAGAGAATCTTAGAAAAAATGTACGTACTGAGCTTCCAACTCTTGGTCAACTTGGATTTGAAGACACTCAAATACATCCATTTCCAAAAACACTTGTGGAGGATGATGTTCTGAAAAAGTACAAGGAACGTAGAGATATACCAGCTGTTGGAGGAACAAGCAAATTGAGTATTCACCTTCGCTTTGGCACCATCAGTATACGAAAACTGGCAAAACAAGCCATGCGAACGAGCGAAACCTATTTGAATGAATTGATCTGGAGAGAATTCTATCAAATGATTCTCTATCACTTTCCTCATTCTATAGAGCGGTCTTTTAAACCTGCATATGACCGTATTGTTTGGGAAAGAAATGAGGAACATTATAAAGCATGGTGCGAGGGCCGAACAGGCTATCCACTCGTCGATGCAGGGATGCGTGAACTTAATGAAACCGGTTTCATGCACAACCGCGTTCGGATGGTAACCGCAAGCTTTCTGACAAAACATTTGTTATTGGATTGGAGGCTTGGAGAAGCTTATTTTGCAGAAAAGTTGCTCGATTTTGAGTTGGCAAGCAATGTTGGAGGATGGCAGTGGGCAGCCGGTACAGGATGTGATGCAGCACCATATTTTCGAGTGTTTAATCCTCAAAGTCAGCAAGAAAAATTTGATCCAAAGTTTGAATACATTAAAAAATGGGTGCCCGAATTCGGAACAGCAAATTACCCACAACCAATTGTAGAACATACGTTTGCTCGAAACCGTGCCATCACCCGGTACAAAGAAGGATTGAACACATGAAACACACTTTAGAAATCGGAGATCTTTGTCCTGTCTTCAGTCTTGAAGATCAGTTCGGAAACCTCTTTGACTTTGAACAAATACTCGGAAAACGAGTGGTCGTTATCTTCTTTTATCCGAAAGACAATACAAGCGGATGCATCAAGGAAGTATGCTCCTTTCGTGACCAATATGAAGTGTTTAAAGAGCTTGGTGCCGAGGTGATAGGCGTTTCCTCCGACAGTGTAAGCTCACACCTCGGATTTGCAGAAAAACATCGCTTGCCTTATACCTTGCTCTCGGACTCTAAAGGTGAACTTCGGAAAAAATTTGGTGTTCCAAAAAGTTTATTCGGTTTAATTCCCGGAAGAGTGAGCTACGTCATTGGGAATGACAGACGTATCAAAGGAATGTTCAATGCAATGACCGATCCTGTTGGTCACGTCAGCTACGCCGTGAATTGTATTAAGGAACTCAACGCCTAAGCAACTGTTTTTTCATTCTGCTTAATGACTCAGGCATAATTCCGAGATAGGAAGCGATCTGATGCTGTGGAACCAACTGTTCGATTCCAGGAGATCTTTTCAGGAGCTCCTCATATCGCTCGGCAGCACTTGAACTTAACGTCATTAAAAATCGCTTTTGAAAGGCAGATAAATGCTTTTGTAGCATAATTCGAAATACCCTTTCCAATTTAGGTACTTTCTCCAAAAGTTCTTCTTTCTCTCTCGGTCCTATTGACAAAACAAGCGTATCCTCAAGTGCCTGAACACTTAAACTACAAGGATCCCCTGTGAGCGTGGCAGCCATATCCCCCACCCACCACTCAGGAAAAGCAAAATGCAATACATGTTCAGTCGCTTTGTCATCCGTATAAAAAACTCGAAGCGTACCTCTAACGACAAAGCATTCACGGACATTGTTCGAACCCTGTTCAAAAAGAAAAGTTCGCTTGGGTATAAACAGCAATTCGTAGAATGAAGCAATATGTTCTTGTTCTTCAGCCGTCAAAGGGACGCGTTGAGCTAAATAGTTTTTCAATAAGTTTCGGGAAGAATCCAAATCACCGTTCATAAGTCAAAAGTACAATTATTGCATTTCCGGAACAATGACAGAAAATAATTGTTAATCTAAAAACAACCTATGTACCAACTACGCAGAGAACAACTCGTCAAAACAGACCTACAAACATGTTGGGATTTCTTCTCATCACCTAAGAATCTAAGTAAAATAACACCCTCATACATGGGGTTTGATATCCTCACAGAGGTTCCGGAGAAGATGTATGAAGGCATGATGATCGCCTATCAGGTTAGACCTCTATTTGGAATCCCAATGGAATGGATCACTGAAATCACGCACATTAAAGAAGGTGCCTTTTTCGTGGATGAGCAACGCAAAGGGCCTTATAAAATATGGCATCACGAACACCACTTCCAAGAAACTGAACAAGGCATTCTTATGAACGACATAGTAACCTACGAAATGCCGCTCGGACCGGCACATCGATTCAAAGTGGTAGATGAATTGTTCAAATAATTCATTCTGAGGTTACTCCTTGATAAAGCGCCTGATTCTCCATGGCCTCCTTTCGTGTAGAGCGAATGATTTTGTCTCGGTGGTGCGGTGGAGAATAAATTGTGTAAAGTTTGAGCAATTGATGTTTACCGGAATTGATCAGATTATGATTGGCGCCCATTGGTACCATGATGGCATCGCCTTCCTTTACAGCATGTCTCATACCATCGAGAACAAAGATTCCCTCACCACTTTCAATCCTAAAAAATTGATCATTGGTGTGGTGCAGCTCTTCCCCGATCTCTTCTCCGGGCAACAAGCTCATTAATACGAGTTGACTATGGTCAGAGGTATATAGTACTTTTCTGAAATTTGTATTTTGAAGAGCCTCAGCTTCAATGTGCGTAACATATCCTTTCATAATTGTTTGTTTTTGGGTTTAAGCGCAAAGTAATTTTCAAATCGAGGTAATTATTGGATATTCTATCAACCTAATAATTGATATTCTCCCTAATTTCCTTAACATACATCAATCTGTTCTGTGGTCCATTCAAATACCTTTGAACTTCATTTAAAATAAAAACTATGGCAACGAAATGGAATGTTGATCCGATGCACAGCGAAATCGGGTTTAAGGTTAAGCACATGATGATTACGAATGTGAGTGGAAATTTTGGAAGTTTTAATGCCTCCGCTCAAACGATGAATGATGATTTTTCAGATGCTGAATTTAATTTTTCGGCAGATATCAATTCTATCAATACGGGTGTCGCAGACCGAGACGGTCATTTGAAATCAGATGATTTTTTCAATGCAGAAAAGTTCCCGCAGCTTACATTCAGAAGTACAGAAATTAAAAAGGACGGCAGCGAACTAATTATTTCTGGGGATCTTACAATCCGAGATGTGACCAAGAAAGTGCAGTTCAGCTCGGAATTCAGCGGAATTGTCATAGATCCCTATGGACAAATTAAAGCAGGTTTTTCTATCGAAGGAAAAATTAAAAGAAGTGAGTTCGGGCTAACATGGAGCGCTGTTACTGAAGCGGGTAACATCGTTGTTGGCGATGAGGTAAAGCTTCATGCAGAACTGCAATTTGTTAAAATTGTTTAATTTTTTTAACACAGCAATGAACAAAACAATCTTTCCGATGTTTTAATAATAGCAAGTAGTAATAGTGGTTAGACGAAAAGTCGCGGGTTCGCCAGAGCTCGCGGCTTTTTGATTTATTTAACATAGTCTTGCTTCTGAACGAGCATGTACTGATCGTTATCCATTTTCAGATACCCTTGGTCATAACAGAAATAATAGCTTGATCCCTTTTGAGTTCGATAGATATTTGTGAAGTAATGAAAATTAAATCCCTCCTCCGCCAAGGTAATTCCATCCACTGTTTTTTTACCGTCCGGATTCAGAGCTGACAATATCCGTCGATTTTTTCTCAAAATATTATTAATCCGCCTCATGTAGGAGGTAGTATCCTCGTTGAGACGGTTGTTGTGCGTATTGCGACAATAATCGCTACAAAATTTCTGATCTCGGCGACCAACGAGACGTTGACCGCATTCCTTACATTTCCGTTCAGTTTTCGACTCTGCCATGATTTTCACAATGTTAACAATAATTAACAGCAAAAGCAAAGTCGTTCCTATATGAGTTTAGGACTTTTGTAACCTATCAAATTACATCATGGACAACTCATCCGAACAAATCACCAGATCGGCAGATTCACTTCGTCAGTTGAGCGAGCGAATACAGCTTGAATCGCTCATTATACAAAAACTGCAGCAGGAGCTGAGCAAAAGCATCGTAGGACAGTCTTACATGGTAGAACGCCTTATCATCGGTATGCTCGCCAATGGTCACATCTTGCTTGAAGGTGTCCCGGGACTTGCAAAAACACTGGCTATCAAATCGCTTTCCGAAGCAATTGCCCTTAATTTTAGTCGAGTTCAGTTTACTCCGGACCTCTTGCCGGCAGATCTTACGGGAACCGTTGTCTATCAACAGAAAACTGAACGTTTCTCCGTTCGTAAAGGTCCAGTGTTTGCCAATTTTATTCTAGCAGATGAGATAAACCGAGCACCCGCCAAAGTGCAATCAGCGTTGCTTGAGGCAATGCAAGAACGACAAGTTACAATTGGTGAGGAAACATTTCAATTACCGGATCCTTTTCTAGTGCTCGCAACACAAAACCCCATTGAACAAGAAGGAACCTATCCACTACCGGAAGCACAGGTAGACCGATTTATGCTGAAAGTATACATGGATTATCCCAATAAAGAGGAGGAAAAACAAATCCTTCGCATGAACACAGAACGGGAAGGTAAAGCGGCGGTTAACACTGTTCTGAAAGCCGATGATATTATACGAGCCAGAGCACTGGTTAGAGAGGTTTATTTAGACGAGAAAGTAGAAAATTATATCGTCGATCTCGTACATGCCACACGAAAACCAGCAAATTTCGGATTGAGTGAATTGTCCCATTTGATCCAATATGGATGTTCTCCTCGGGCCACAATCAACCTTGCATTAGCTTCAAAGGCGCATGCATTCCTTAGGTCTCGAGCTTTTGTGACACCCGAAGACGTGCGTGCCATCGCCCCAGATGTAATGCGACACAGAATCGGATTAACCTACGAGGCCGAGGTGGAGCAATTGACTTCGAATGACGTTTTGAAAAAGATTCTTCATCGCATTGAAGTGCCATAATTCAAGTTTTGGAGCGTCACGACCTAATAAAAAAAATCAAACAACTGGAGATCAGATCAAAACTGCTCTCTGGAAACCTTTTTGCAGGTGAGTACCATACTGCGTTTAAGGGTAGAGGAATGACCTTCAGTGAAGTACGAGAATATTACCCGGGAGATGATGTCAGATCAATTGACTGGAATGTAACTGCGCGCACCAATACACCTCACATCAAGCTCTTTCAGGAAGAACGTGAGCTGACAGTGTTGCTTTTGATAGATGTCAGTGGTTCGCAGTATTTTGGAACATCCGGTCAGACCAAGCTCGACCTTGCATTGGAAATCTCTGCATCGTTGGCGTTCTCTGCATTAAAAAACAACGATAAAGTAGGCGCAATCTTTTTTTCCGATCAAATTGAATTATTTATACCCGCTGCAAAAGGACGAAAACACATACTGCGTATTCTCACGGAAATGTGTCTGCTTAAACCCAAAAGTCAAGGAACAAAGATCAATGAGGCATTGCAATTTTTGATACGAACCAATAAGAAACGTTCGGTATGTTTTGTAATAAGTGATTTCACTGATCAAGGTGCTTTATTTGAGGACATGCAAAGAGCACGAAAAAAACATGATGTTGTAGCTGTGCAATTGGTAGATGCTGAAGAATTCAACCTTCCTGCCTCAGGTTACATACAACTTTTTCATGCCGAAACAGGTAGTACCTATTGGACAGATGCAGGAAATGCCTCACTTCGTGAATTACTCACAACAGAGGAATCAAATCGAAATGATTATTTAAAGAAAAAATTTGCTGCCTCAGGGATAGACCATGTGACATGTGAAACTGGCAAAGATTTCATAAAACCCTTCAAAGAGCTCTTTATCAAACGATCATGAGAAGACTTTTGCTTTTAGGGCTTTTTTTGTTGCCAGGCATCGTTTCTTCGCAACAAACCCGCGCTTCAATTTCCAAAAGTGAGGCGCTGATAGGAGAACGCATCCTGCTAAGTTTCAGTGTTCCTATCTCAAAGGGACAAAAGATTGAATTTGTTCCTGAAAAAAAGTTCCTGAGCATTGCAATCATGAATGACTCAGGAAAGGTGACGAACGCACCCATTGAAACCATGGAAATTTTAAAGCCATTTCGCGACACCATAATTGATGCCGAGGGAGGAGAAATTTGGACCGGACTCTATGAAGTCACTATTTGGGACTCAGGGAGCTTTATCATTCAAAACAAAAAGATCAAATTAGGAAAAGAACGCGTACTATTCCCGAGAATAAACCTCACCGGGAAGCTAGCACCTATTGTAAATGGTGTTGAAAACTATGACATCGAAGAGTATTTCAGCAAGCTGCCCGAAGAGCGTTTAACAGATTTGATTTGGAGATTCCTAAAAGAGTATGGCTGGATTATTTTGATCGTGCTCGCTGGGATAGTAATTTGGTGGATTAAACGGAGAAAACAAATTCTTTCTGACAGGCACATCCCCACGCGCCTTGAACTTTGTCTGAAGGAAATTGATGCACTCAGCGCAAAAAAACTATGGGAAAAGGACGCAACAAAAGAACACTATGTCGATTTGAGCATGATCCTGCGTTCTTACCTGTCGGACTGTTATTCTGTAAATCTAACCGAACGAACGACACAAGAAGCGCTGATTCTATTGAAGAAAAAAGCAATTTCTAAAGCGTCATTTGAAAATATCAATTCTTTTCTTCAAGAGGCAGATCTTGTGAAATTTGCAAAGTTCATTCCACAGGAAAAAGATATCTTAAAACATCTTGATCTTGCGAAAACAATTGTAAATAGTGTAGAACTAACTCCCGGGCAGGATGAAGTTTGATAGCACATTTTTAGGATGGACTATGCAAGAGCCACTATGGCTTTTGTTCCTAGTATTCATTCCGTTGCTGATTTTTTTTCAGTTAAAAAAAGAAAAATCGAAATCAGGAGAACGAAAATTTACAGGATTTGTCGATCTACAGGAGAAGCTGCAGGTGTCTTGGATTCCTCTATTTCGAAAATTACTGATCATTGCTGAAGTCCTGTCCCTTTTTTTCATGACTATTGCTTTGACTAAGCCTCAGCGACATTCTACGAACGGAATCACCGAAGAAGAATACAAAAATGGAATCGATATCGTACTCGCATTGGATGTTTCCCTTTCAATGATGGCTGAAGATTTCAAACCAAATAGACTTGAAGCCGCCAAAAGGGTTTCCAAAGAATTCGTTTCGCAACGACGTGGAGACCGCATTGGACTTGTTGTCTATGCAGGTGAAGCTTACGCCCCTTGTCCAGGCACTATAGATTACGAGGCACTTCTCAGACAAATTGACTCCGTCGGATATGATCCCCTTGAAGGTGGTACAGCGATCGGAACGGGATTGGGTACGGCGGTAACCAAACTTAAAAATGAGAAAGTAAGGTCCAAGGTCATCATACTCCTAACGGATGGCAGCAACAATGCGGGAGACATTGATCCTATGACAGCTGCAGAATTGGCACATGAAAAAAATATCCGTGTCTATACCATTGGTGTGGGTTCGAATGGAGAAGCACTTACCCCTGTACCAACCCCATTCGGCATACGCATGGAAAAAATCCCTGTTGAAATAGACGAAAAGACACTTCAAAATATTGCAAAACGAGCGGGTGGAAAGTATTTTCGAGCGACCGATGAAAACACACTTAGTGAAATTTACGATGAAATTGATGCAATGGAGAAAAGAAAGCAATTACAGCGAAAAGTGAATAGAGAAGAACCAGCTCAACCGTATTTATTTTTGTGGATTGCGCTTGTATTACTCATCGGAAGCTGGTCCGTGAAACGAATCTTTTTCTACTATGAAATTTGAAAAAGAAACATACCAGCATTATCTAAAGAAACTCATCCTGATTGAGCTTCTTTTCGGTGTTTGTGTAGCTGGAGTGTTGCTTTTTCTTTATACTGTCCATTACGACGATTTCAGATTCCAACATCCCATGTATCTAGTTCTTTTAACTGGAATTTTACTTTGCCATTCTTGGTATCTGAAACGACTCAAAAACAGGAAATCACTCTTTGAGGATCAGGGTTTGGTTCACAGAATAAATGAACCGCAACGTTCTTTCACCTCTTATTTCTGGTTTTCGCGAAGTTTAATTTTTTTGATTTTTACGCTCGCTGATCCCGCTTTTGGCGTTGAAAAAACTGGTGGGTCCGTAAAAAGCTTGGAATTGGTAGCATGTATTGACGTTTCCAACTCAATGAATGTCAGAGATATGGCTAACAATAGTAGCCGAATCGATGCAACCAGAAAAGCGCTGAAAACGCTGATTAACAAACTATCCTCTGAGAAAATTGGAATCTGTCTATTCGCCGGCACCTCGCTCGTACACCTGCCTATCACGAGTGACCTTGAAGCAGCAAAATTATTTACAGAAGAGATAAGCACGGAGCTTATCCGCCATCAGGGCACGAATATAAGTGAAGCACTTTGGACGGCTAGGGGAATGTTTTCGCCCTTGAAAGGGAGCAAGGCCATCATTATGATTACGGATGGAGAAGATCATAGCTCTGAAGCACTTAGCACCGCAGAAATGTTGGTGTCAGAAAAAATTCAACTCCACTACATTGGCATTGGAAGTGCGGAAGGCGGACCAATACCCCTTGATCCTGACAGGCCTGAACTGGGGTATAAGAGAGATTCGCTGAATCAAACAATATCCTCCAAAATGAACCCCGAACTTATCCGATCATTAGCAGAATCTTCCAAAGGATCGTATCTGCTCAGTGAGTCCGGATACCCCTCGATCGATCGTATCTTAACACAAATTAACCAAATCGAGCGCAGTGAATTACGAGATTTGAACTTCGATACGGCAAAAAGCCGGTATCAAGTGACTTTAGTTGCGGCCATAATTTCTTTGTTGATTGTTTTTTCGTTGAATCTATTCCATAATCCTAGGAACTAATGAAAATATGGTTTTTCGTTACCGCACTCATCCTTTCTAGCTCAGTCCTCTCGCAGGGCTGGATAGACAGTGTGAGAAAAGCGCGACAACTTTATTTGAACAAGGAGTATAATAAAGCGCGACAATTTTACTTGAACAGCAATCATAAATTAATCAATAAAGTTGACCTTACAGATGAATTGGCTCAGAATTATTTCAGAAAGAAAAAATATTTAGCTGCGTCGAAGTATTACTCGAAAATGGTTGGAAAAAGTAATCTTAAGGATCGCGTCAGAAAGCTTTACAATCTCGGAAATGCGTATGATAAACAGCAGGATTATACCAATGCCATGGATTGCTATAAAAAGGTATTAAAACTCGACCCATTCCATGAACGGGCGAGGTATAATTTGTCGCAAGTGATTCGAAAGTTGAAAAACAATCCATCCCCGGAGAACAAAAAAAATCCAAAAGAGCAGAAGAAAGAAGAACAGGATAAAAAATCAAAAGATCAGAAAAATCAAACGAATAAGAATAAAGCAAAAGACCAAAAGAAGGAGGGAAATTACCCAAAAAAGGAACAGAAAAAAAATCAAAAACCATCAGGCACTCGAAAAAACGCCATTGACCGCATGCTGAAAAACCTTTTAAAACAAGAGGCAAGAACAAAAAGCAAACTCAATAAATTGAAAGAAAAGACACCGAATCAGGAATTCAACGGCAAAGACTGGTAATGAAAAAAATCATCGGAATATTCATTTTTAGTTGGTGTGTAGCTTTCGTTTTTGCACAACGACCAGCCGTGCGACTAGAAGTGAGTACTTCAAGCCCTCAGGTTGGACAAAACCTCACAATTACGGTTAAAGCAAATGTTCAGGGTCAGCTCGAAGTCGATTTGCCTAAAAGTTTTCAGAGTGGTAATTCCACTATGAGCAGCATGCAGCAAGAGATTGACTACAATTCCGGGGAAGTCGTTACCTATTTTATACATTCCCAAAATGGAAGCTTTACACGTTCAGGAAATTATACCGTAGGGCCTGCAATCATTCGCAAAGGATCTAAAGTTTTCAAATCAAACGTAATAAACGTTACAGTTAAGCAAGAGCAATCCTCGCCATCAACTTCAGAATCATTTTCTAAAAGACAGCTTTCTCAACCGGCATTTGGAATTATTCAAACATCGAGGAGTCAGATTTTTGAAGGGGAACCACTTGTAGTAAACGGGCTTATATACTCACGTTTTACTCCGACACATCTGGAAGACTATGAGACGTACACAATCGAGGGCACCGCAGATAAACACACCTTGGAGGATGGCTCGGAAAATATCATGATGACGGAGAAAAATATCGGCGGTGTGTATATGAACACATTTCAGTATGACAAGCAACTATTGTTTCCACTTTCAACCGGAGCGCCTAAAACTTTCACTGGAGGTGTAGGAACCTTCAGCACCAGCTGTTCAGCAAAAACTGATAACATAGGGAAGGGGTCTATCATTGAACTTATTTTTACCGTTAAAGGAAAAGGCAACCTGCATCAACTGAACGAACCAAAACTCATTCTTTCTGATGCATTTGCACCTTATGGAGATCCAGAGGTGAAAGAAGATTACAGTTTTGGGCAAGACGGTGCTTCTGGCAAGATCACTTACACCTATTTTGTTAAAATTCTCAAAACAGGAGCTCTGCAATTGGAAGGTCCGGGATTTTCATACTTCGACCCTACGAAAAAGCAATATGTGAGTGTTGAAGCTGCTCAGATCGAGCTTGGAAATATTACCGAGGAAACTTCAGACGAACAAGATAAAAACAACGCCTCCAAAGACACCTTTGTCTCAATTAAAAAAGATAAAAAGAATACAGAATCCATTTCACCATTGCATTGGATGCTCGTAGTTAGTGGGATTGCACTCTTTCTGTGGTTTATTTACTGGTTGAAATTTAAAAAAAAGAAATCCGAAGTTTCCAGCATTCCTACCAGTCACATAAAATCAAGTGAAGAGGTCGCAAAAGGGATAGTTCAAGAAATGGAGACGCCTGAAAGGTTACTAAGTAAAGCATCGGCTGAGCTGAACGGCGGTAATCAATCTCAATTTATAGCGTATGTTGAAAAAGCCCTAATCTCCGCACTTCAAAAAGAGACCGGATCATCAGAGACAAATCGCAATACCCTCGTAGAAGGACTGAATGAGGAGCATAGAAAAGCAGAATTTCGAGCATTATTCGATGCTGTCGACACCGCAAAATACGGCAGTGTATTATCAAACGACACGCCCGAACAACTTCTTGCTAAAGTCCGAACATTCATATCCGGTGACAGAGCTTGATTTTGTACCTTTGCGTAATGTCGGGCAAACTCAAGAACATACGAGAATTTTCTTTGGATGAACTCATTAGCGAAGTAGGAGCATTGGGAGAAAAAAAATTCAGAGCTACCCAAGTATACGAGTGGCTCTGGCAAAAAAATGCCTCGTCATTCGAAGAAATGTCGAATTTGAGCAAGGAGCTTCGGCATACACTCACTCAGCATTTTTACATCGATCACATTGAGCTAGCAGACCAGCAAGTCAGCTCAGACAAGACACTGAAATGTGCGTTTAGCGTAGATAAAAGTAAGATCATTGAAGGTGTGCTCATCCCCACTACCTCAAGAATGACCGCTTGTATCTCTTCTCAAGTTGGTTGCAGTCTGGCTTGTACTTTTTGTGCAACTGGCCGCTTAAAGCTTCTAAGAAATCTGACTGCAGGTGAAATCGTAGATCAAGTAGTTTACCTAAGAGATCAAGCAGAAAAACTGTACAACACTCCACTGAGTAACATCGTTTACATGGGAATGGGGGAACCGCTTCTGAATTACAAGAACGTCTTGCGCTCTGTGGAGCTCATTACAAGTGAGAAAGGACTTGGCATGTCGCCTAAACGCATTACTGTTTCCACAGCAGGAATAGCGAAAATGATTCGAAAGCTCGGTGATGACGAAGTAAAATTCAACCTTGCACTGTCTCTTCACGCTGCCAACGACAGAAAAAGGAGTGAAATCATGGAAATCAACGACACCAACAATCTGCAGGCACTGGCAGAGGCATTGCAGTATTTTCATGAAAAAACAGCTTCTCGCGTAACATTTGAATACATTATTTTTAAAGATTTCAACGACAAAATTGAAGATGCCCAAGAGCTTGCCTCCTTTGCAAAATGTGTTCCGTGTAAGATCAATATCATCGAATACAACCCCATTGATGAAGGTTCATTTCAGCAGGCAGCTCCAGAAAAAGTGAATGCATTTGCTGCCTATTTGGAATCTAAGAATTTAATTGTCAACGTAAGACGGAGCCGTGGCAAAGACATTGACGCAGCATGTGGTCAGCTGGCTAACAAAAATAAAGCCTTGGCCAGTGATGATCGTTTGCTGAAGTAAGCTTTGGCGGCAGTATTTGCAACAAAAACCAGTCAGCACACTTTTTACGGAATTGTGTAAAAAGAAACGTTTCAAAAGCAGTTTCACTGTGGTTGTAAACGTATATTTGTAATATGCTCAATGTCGATGAAATAATCCGTCCTGTGAAGGTCGAAATGGATGAATTTGAAACGCGTTTTAGGTTGAGCATGCGGTCTAAAGTTCCGCTTCTTGACAAAATAACCCACTACATCATCCGAAGAAAAGGGAAGCAAATGCGCCCGATGTTTGTCTTCTTAACGACAAAAATGTTGGGAGAAATGAATGACAAGGCATACGACGCAGCAACCTTGATAGAATTGCTTCATACGGCTACCCTTGTTCACGATGATGTGGTAGACGACGCCAATGAACGAAGGGGATTCTTCTCCCTAAACGCACTTTGGAAAAATAAAATTGCAGTTTTAGTCGGCGACTACATGCTTTCGAAGGTTTTATTGCTCTCCATTGAAAAAAACAATGTGCGCTTACTTGAAGTGGTTGCGCGAGCAGTAAGGGAAATGAGTGAAGGTGAGCTCCTTCAGATCGAAAAAGCACGCCGACTTGACATTACGGAAGACGTTTACTTTGAAGTTATCCGTCAAAAAACAGCATCCTTGATTTCTACTTGTTGTGAAGCAGGTGCAATTGCTGCAGACCGCGAAGATCAGGCAGAACGCATGAGACGCTTTGGAGAATATGTAGGCCTCGCTTTTCAACTGAAAGATGATATATTTGACTATGGAACTCCGGGTAAAATTGGTAAACCAACAGGATTGGATATCCGTGAACGAAAGTTAACGCTTCCCATGATTTATACGCTAAACACAGCACCAAAAGCGATAAGGTCGGAGCTCATTAATATCATTAAAAACCGAAATGAGGAAAAACGTTATGTCAACAGGGCAATTGAATTAGTAACCTCGCATGGCGGGTTAGAATATGCTCACAAAAAGATGATGGAAATGAAGGAGCTGGCGCTACTTGAACTTGAAGAAATTCCGGACTCTATTGCGAAACAATCCATCATAGGTTTAGTTGAATACACCACACAAAGAGAAAAATAATGACGGGAAAACTGCTTGTAATACTTGTTACTTCGCTCTTGATCTTCTCATGCGGAGAGGATTCCGTAAAAAAACTGAAGCAAATAAAACCTGAAACCCTGGTCGAAGTTAAAAATGGAATCTTTTACGAATGGTATCCTGGAAAGAAGCAGATAAAATACAAAGGAGGACAAGACGAACAAAAAAAACGAAACGGCATTTGGACCTTCTATGCTGAAAATGGCACAGAGCTTTCGGTAACTTATTATGAACATGGATTAAAACAAGGATTTTCAATTGTAAAATATCCAACAGGAGTTATCCATTACAAAGGCGAATATCACAAAGATCAAATGGTCGGAGAATGGACCACCTACAACCAACGTGGTGAAGTCGAAACCATTAAAGATTTTGGTTCACCTAAGCAGTAAAATGTCCAGGATTCCGCCACATATCATTGATGAGATCATGCAGACCTCCAGAATTGAGGAGGTAATCGGTGATTTTGTGGTCCTCAAAAGGGCAGGTTCAAACTTGAAGGGACTCAGTCCTTTTACGGATGAAAAAACACCTTCATTCGTTGTCTCGCCTGCCAAACAGATTTTCAAATGCTTCTCCACAGGAAAAGGAGGCACAGTGGTAACATTTTTAATGGAGAAAGAACACTTTTCCTATCCGGAGGCGTTGCGCTGGCTTGCAGATAAGTATGGAATTCAAGTACCTGAAGAAGCACCTGCAACCGCTGAGGAACTAGCAGCGGTAAGTGAACGAGAAAGTCTCCACATCATCAACGAATTTGCAAAATCACACTTTGTCTACAACTTGAATGATACCGAGGAAGGAAATGCAGTGGCACTATCGTATTTTCAGGAGCGAGGTTTTAGAAAGGACATCATTGAAAAGTTTCAGCTGGGATATTGTCTGAATACAGGTGATGATCTCACTAAAATCGCCAAAGAAAAAGGCTACAAACTTGAGTATTTAGAGAAAGTTGGACTGGTTAAATCAAAAGAGGACAGACAGTTCGACTTTTTCAGAGGCCGTGTAATGTTTCCTATTCATAGTGTGACAGGTAGAGTGCTTGGTTTTGGGGGGCGTACACTTTTCACAGATAAAAAAGTCGCTAAGTATTTCAATTCACCGGAAAGCATTATATACAACAAAAGCGAGATTCTTTACGGTCTCTATCTTTCCAAAGGAGATATTATAAAATACGACAATTGCTTTTTATGTGAAGGATACACGGATGTCATCAGTATGTACCAGGCAGGGATACAGAATGTGGTGTCTTCTTCGGGAACTTCACTGACAAAAGACCAGATCAAGCTAATTCGTCGCTATACAAAGAACATTACTATCCTCTACGATGGAGATGCCGCGGGTATCAAAGCCTCTTTCAGAGGTATTGACCTGATTCTTGAGGAAGGGATGAACGTAAAAGTGGTTTTGTTTCCAGAAGGAGAGGATCCGGATTCATTTTCCAAAAAATCCAGTACTACTGAGCTTGAAGAATATATTAAAACACATACTCAGGATTTCATTTCCTTCAAGTCAGATATTCTCCTAAAAGACGGCGAAAGCGATCCCATTAAGCGAGCAGATTTGATCAGAGACATTGTCCATTCTGTTGCACTCATACCCGACCAGATCACAAGGACGGTGTATATTCAAAAGATTGCACAACAATTTGGTCTGAGTGAACAACTCGTAGCGAGTGAACTGATTAAACAGCGAAGAACGGTCGTATCCAATGAGACAAATGAACCGCTCATAAAGGAAATACCTCTTGATATTCCACAGGTTAAACCGAATCAACAGAACAATGACGGCGCAGCTGTAGAGACTTCAGCTAATGAGTACGACCTGATTCGGATTATGGTGAAATATGGTACACGACTGATTGAAACTGAACAGCTGGACGATGAGAATAAAAAAATTCAAGTTGAAACTTCTGTTGCCGAGCTCATTCATCACGAACTAGATAAGGATGAGCTTTCATTTATTGATCCCTTACATGCTGAAATTTATGCCCTCATTGTTGATGGACTTGAACAAAAAGAATTGTTTTCCTCCTCTTATTTCTTAAAATTGGAGGATCAAAGGATTGTCAATTTTGTTTCCGATATCGAAAGCAAAGACCAGGAGTTAAGCAGTCAATGGCTAAGTAAATACAACATTTCAACCCGGACCGAAAGTGATCGTTTGAGCGAGCTTGTTTTGAATACGATATACAGCTTCAAAGCCAATAAGATTGAAGAAAAAATCCATTCTATCCGCAAAAAACTTGAACATGCCTCAGAGCTTGAGGAGATGGAATTAATGGATCTCTTGGCTGAACAGATGGCTTATGAACGTGTAAAAATGATATTTGCAGATAAACTTGGCAGAATAATTCTAAGATAATATGTTCAGTTACACCCTTTTCAAATTTGGTCCATACGACGTGTGTCTGTGGAATATCTTCTTTTTGAGTCTGATCTTTTTTGTGGCAATGATTCTAAGACGCGTTATTCATAGATCGCTGAAGAGGTACCTGAAAAATGTCAACATTGCCGTAGAGGGAAGACGCGTGACGTGGTTAAAACTATTGAGTCAAAGTGTATACATATTAGCTTCATATGTTGCAGTGCTCAGTTTCAACATCAACAACGACAAGGTAGATTTCATAGACTTTCTTAATTATAAGTTTATCGAAATGGGAAAATTCTCAATGAGTTTTTACCACATTCTGTCCATCATTGCTATTTTCTTTGCCGCCCGAATTTCTGTCAATCTCCTCAAATTATACATCAGTCGAAAATACAGAAACAATTCGCAACTAGATCCGGGTAAAGAGTTCATTTATATTCAGATAGCCCGCTACATCATCTACGTTTTTGCAATTATAATTTCACTTCGTGCACTTGAAATTGACCTCACTCTTTTCCTAACGGGTTCTGCAGCGCTCTTAGTCGGAATTGGTCTGGGATTGCAGGATGTTTTCAAAGATATGATCTCAGGTGTGGTTTTATTGGTCGAGGGAAATATACGCGTCGGGGATATTGTAGAAATCTCTAATGGTGGAAAAACTGCTGCAATCGTTGCAAAAATCCTAAAGATCAATGTTCGAACAACTCAAATTGAAACAAGAGAAGGAAATGTTCTGATTATTCCAAACACAAAATTAACTCAGGAATATGTCGAGAATTGGTCGCATGGTTCAGAACTTACCCGATTCAGAATACCCGTGACCGTAGATTATGGCTCAGACACCGAATTGATTTCCAGACTTCTGAAGCAGGCAGCTCTAGGGCATCCAAAAGTTAAAAAAACGCACCCGGTGGATGTCCGACTCGCAAACTT
>JAJTDX010000137.1:0-5024 GCA_021298235.1 Cryomorphaceae bacterium
AACGTCGCCTCCGTTTGCACTATCAAGAAACCATTTCAAGGCTTCATCATCTTCACTTGCACCACCCATGAGGCAAATACCACCCTTGGAATTTGTTACAACATCTAAAGTGTTTCCGGTGAAATAGGAGGTATAGCTTTGTGCCGAAATTTTAAAAAATAAGAATATTAAAGTCGATGAAGTAATCAACTTTTTTAGTGAATCCTTATCTAATTTGTTAATTGACACCGGCGATCAAAAGAGTTTTTCGAACTGAATATTTTGACTCTACTATGGAAATAGTATACAGTCCATTTTCCAAATTCAGTGTTAATGGAATCTCGTTCCAGCCATTGGTAATTTCAACCTGAGAAGTTGACACGATTCTGCCATTTATGTCAATGATGTCAATTGTTACGCCGGAGTTTTGCTCAGCGTGAAGTTTCACCGTCGTATGTGAATTCGCCGGGTTAGGGTAGAGGGAGATACCACTAATGGATGAATTTTCCAGTTCTGAAATTGAATTAAGGTCACGGATGAAGAGGGTATAATCTTTATCAAACACACCTGTAAGTGGGTCTGTAATTGCAAGTGAATTCGGTATGAGTCCTCCGGATAATGCTGTCAACGCAGATAAATCGAGTGTGCCGAATGTATTGCTCGTGATGGAAACATTATAGTTTCCTCCGACGGTAGGTACGCCATTTAGAAAAATAGATCCGCTAGTGCCACCTGGGAAGGAGCAACTAGATGGGGAACAGCTGTAGGAAATTCCACTTGGAATCCCATTCACGGTGAGCTGCGCACTCAAATTGCGCAGAGGAAACGTCATCCCTGAAATAGACGAAATATAGAGCTGTGCCGGAGGAAAGGCCGCAACAATGAGCGACGTTACCTGCGCTCCACCTACTTCAATTAGTGTTGGCATATCTACACCAATTGACTGAGCATAGTTTTGGTCTTTGATTCCATCGGGAAGAGTACTGCCGGATGGGGTGTATTGAGAGAACCCAATTGAAAAAATAAATATTGAAAAAATAGAGGAAAGTAGTTTCATAAGAGTTGATTTTGAATACGAATGTAAGATTTCTCAAATTTCATGAACGTGTTGAATGAAATTTTACAGATCTAAATTACACTTCCTGCAACCATCCCATCTTTTTCTATGCATTTTAGGTTCATGGTTACAAATGTGTTAACCAAATTTGCATTGAAAGGCATTTTCACTTTTACATAATTTTCAGTGAAGCCGTACATATTGCCTTCATCTTCCTCTTGCTCGAAAAGTACGCTTCGAACTGTCCCGAGTTGAGTTTCGTAGAATGCTCTTTTTTTCTTTTCAGAGAGGATATGTAGTTGTTTGCTTCGTTCTTTTCTGACAGCCATTGGAACGGTGTCACCAAGCTTTATGGCTGTTGTGTTTGCTCGTTCGGAGTACGTGAAAACATGAAGGTAGGAGATGTCAAGGTCTTTAAGGAAATTTAGAGAATCAAGGAATTCTTCATCCGTTTCACCGGGAAATCCAACGATAACATCCACACCAATACATGCATCCGGTCGAACAGATTTAATTTGTGCTACTCGTTCTGAATAAAGAGATCGGACATATTTTCTTCGCATAGCTTGAAGCAAGCGGTCGTTGCCAGATTGGAGTGGTATGTGAAAATGAGGAACAAATTTCTTTGATTCTTTTAGGCAGAAATCTATGATTTCGTTGCTCAAAAGATTCGGTTCTATCGATGAGATACGGTACCTGTCGATGCCTTCTACCTTGTCTAATTCTTTAATGAGCCCTAAAAAATTTTCATCTCCTCCTTGTCCGAAATCTCCAATGTTGACACCTGTTAAGACTACTTCTTTGACAGCCGTTTGTGCGATTTTAAGGGCCTCATGCACGGTTTGTTCAATACTGGCATTCCTGCTTTTTCCTCTTGCCAAAGGAATCGTGCAAAATGTGCAGAAGTAATCACATCCATCCTGGACTTTTAAAAAAGAACGTGTTCGATCTCCAAATGAAAATGCGGGGATGAAATCTGTCGTTTTTTTGATGTTTTCATTAAGAACCTTCGCCTTGGTAGAATTCTTCTGTTCGAGAAGTTCCAAGTGTTCAACTAAATTGAATTTTTCGTTAGCGCCAAGAACAAGATCAACACCTGGGATGTCGGCAATCTCATCCGGTTTGAGTTGGGCGTAACAGCCTACCACCACTACGAAAGCAGCAGGGTTAATTCCCATAGCTCGTTTGACGAGTTGCTTGCATTTTTTGTCTGCATTTTCGGTAACAGAACAGGTATTAATAATATAAATGTCAGGCCTGTCTTCAAATTCCACTTTACCATATCCTGCATCATCGAATAATCTCGAAATCGTTGATGTTTCCGAAAAATTCAGTTTGCATCCAAGGGTGTAATATGCTACTTTTTTATAGTGTTGCATTTGGACTGTGAAATTAAATAGAAACTAAAGATTGTACAAATGATCTTGTTTAAGGGTATTGATTTCAACGAACATGCACTACATTTGAATTTCTTTCTGAAGCAGATGAATTACAAACACGAAATAAACTATGAGCGTCACGATAGAAGCGAGGGTCTCTCGTCAGTCGAACAACAGCTAGTGTTGCGGGCTCGTCAGGCAATGGAACAAGCTTATGCGCCTTATTCAAAATTTAAGGTAGGTGCAGCGGTTTTACTGGAGGATGGAACAATCATTCAGGGAAATAATCAGGAAAATATAGCGTATCCGTCAGGATTATGTGCAGAACGAGTGGCTTTGTTTGCTGCCGGAGCAACTCATTCAGACAAAAAGGTGCTTTCAATTGTGATAACCGCGGAGGGAGATCTTTTGAAATCTACGGAAATAGTCTCGCCATGTGGTGGATGCAGACAGGTGATGTTGGAAACGGAGCGCAGACAACAAAGTAAATTCAGGGTTATTCTCGTAGGTCAACATGGAGCGGCGCTAGTTTTTCATTCTGCTGAAGATTTGTTGCCACTTGCTTTTGGGTCATGAAAGAATGGTTATCATTCACAGGGAAGTCATGGTTTTGGATGGGGTTAGCCTTTCTGCTCTACATGAATACACTAAATCATGGTTATGTCATTGACGACCAAATCGCTATTACGAGAAATTCTCTGACACAAAAAGGAATTTCCGGAATAGGTGAGATCTTTTCTCATAGCTATCTTTTCGGTTACGATGGTAGAGAGGACGAATCCTACAGACCTCTCACTCTGACAACTTTTGCCCTTGAAAAGAGTCTGTTTGATGCATCACCAAAAGCGTCCCATTTCATTCAGGTGCTCCTTTATGGAATATTGCTTGTGGTACTCTTTAAGTGGCTGACTGAGCTTGTCGGGGAGCAATCTAAAGCTTTGGTTACAATCGCTTGCTTATTATTTGCTGTGCATCCAGTTCATACAGAGGTTGTTGCAAACGTGAAAAGTCGCGATGAGCTGCTGGGTGCATTGTTGCTATTTACTTCTCTTATGTTTTTTGTGAGATGGTTGAGAGAGAGAAACATGTTCCAAATAATTCTTTCTTTGTTTACCTTTTTTCTGGCCATGTTGTCAAAAGAAACTGCAGTTCTTGGGATTGTGTTGTTTCCCGCGATGAGCTTCATCATTGAGAAACGGTCTTTGAAGCAGACAGCGCAGGACAGCTTGCCACTCATTTCTCCGTTTGTTTTGTATTTTGCCATAAGAACAACTGTGCTTTCAGATGTTTTGATTACTGATCCAATTGACCCTGTTGCCAATTCGCTCGCATTGGCGAAGTCTGGTTCAGAGCTGCTTGCGACGAATTTCTCTATTTTTTTCAAATACCTTGAGCTACTTATTTATCCGATTCGATTGAGTTGGGATTATTCAGTACCTCAAATACCCTTGGTTGGTTTTTCTTCAATTTCAGCACTTACAGGTGTGCTAATCCTTTTCTTGCTAATTGTTGTCTTGATTATTGGTGTTTGGAAACGTACAATGATTGGATTGGGTGCCTTGATCTTTTTCAGTACGTTCGCGCTCACTTCTAATTTCTTTTTTCTGATAAATTGTCCCTTGGGTGAACGATTTTTGTTCATGCCATCGCTCGGTTTTTTGATAGTCATCGTTTGGTCCTCGGAGAGAATAATGAAGGAACGATGGATGAGCTATGCTTCTTTTTTAGTTTTACCTGTCGCTCTATTGTTCTCTCTTCGTACACTCTATCGAAATATGGATTGGAAAGAAAATCTCACGATTTACGAATCAGGAAGATCAGTTTGTCCAAGGAGCGTTAAAGTCCGTTTCAATCTCGGAACGGAATATCTTCAGCAAGGTGAGCGTGCACAAACTTCTGAGGAAAAGATGGGTTGGTTTTCAAAAGCACTATACGAATTTGATGCTTCGGAGCAACTTTATCCCGATTATTCGCTAATCTATGAAAATTCAGGTTTTGTATATTCGGAAATGGGTAAGCTCGCCGGAACAAACAAGAAAAAATTAGAATATTACTACAAAGGACTTGCGGAGCTGCGCAAGGCAATCGACAGCTTGGGATACCAAAAACCAAATTTGTATCAGAATACCTTTTTTATTCTCGAACAGTTAATTCAGACAGACAGCACTCGTTCTGTTGCTTGGAAGAAAGAAATAATTAAAAAAGCATCAAAGAAAAAAGAAAAGAATCAGGATGATTATTTGAGAATTTGTATTCACTCCAGAGATTTGAAAGAAGATTCTACAGCTGTGAAATATGCGATAAAATTGGCTGGAATCTATCCGGACAAGGCTGCTTTTCAACTTGAATTGGCCGAACATTATTTTAAAACAGGAGATTTCTCATTGAGCCTTAAGTTGGTCAGCTCGTATGTTGCAGCAAACCCCAACGATCTATCGGCTAAATCCAACAAGGGGATGCTTTTGGAAATATTGGGAAGAAAAAAGGAGGCCTTGAGTATTTATGAAGAAATTCTAAAGACAGATCCCAGTCAATCTCATACGAGAGGATTGTACGAAAAACTAAAAATATCTATATGATTAAGGGTTACAGTGTTCTTTTGTCAAGTG
>JAJTDX010000137.1:5061-8939 GCA_021298235.1 Cryomorphaceae bacterium
TTCAGAAAGAGATAATTGAGGCCTTTGTTTCAAACGAAAGCGAAGCAGAAGAAGGTTCAGCGTTTATTGAAAAGGGGAACGTATCTTTTCAAAATAAGTTTGATGCTGAAAATATAATTGACTGGACCATCGAATATAATTTTTACGCTTGTACTTCTTGTCAACTTTTACCTTACCAAAAAAATGTGAATCAATGTATAACCGATTTTCTGGGAGTCGAAAAGTATAAAGGAGAGCTTAACCGATCCTTTTTTGAGCGCATTTTGAAAAACCTGGATGCGGAACAACGCCAGATGAATTTGGATATGGAATATCCCATGGCCTACGATATGAATGCCACGTTGTCGATAGAGGAAAACGAAAATAGAGTGCAGCTGTATCTTCAACAATACACCTTTTTAGGTGGCGCTCATGGTCAAACAGAGGTTAAATACGTTCAGGTAGATAAGTTGACCGGCAAAACTCTTTCTTTGAATGATTTTATTTCAGAAGACAAAATGAATTGCCCAAAACCGGTTCGCTGATGGATCACGGTTTTGATGTGGAGTTTAGTTGCAATGATAATTTTTATTTTGAGAAAGACAGTTTGTATTTCTTTTACAACCAATACGAAATTGCAAACTATTCGATGGGGGTTTTTGAATTTGGTGTTCCGCTGAGTGCATTGACTTCGATTCTCAAAAGAAAACCTTAAATGATTCTTAAATCTTTGTTTGCAAAGTCACACTTATTAATTTTTTATATTTGTCACCTGTATCAAAAATACTGCTCATATGGCTGTAAAATCTGCAAAACAACCGACCAAAACAACGAAAAAGGCTCAGGCTTCCGGGAAGACTAAATTTCCAAAGGAAACGTACGTCAAATGGTACAAGGACATGTTGCTCATCAGACGTTTTGAGGAGAAAACCGGACAGTTGTACATTCAGCAAAAATTTGGAGGCTTTTGTCATTTGTATATTGGCCAAGAAGCTATTGTTGCCGGAACAGCGAGCGCATGTCAACTAGGGGATAAGCATATGACTGCCTACAGGGATCATGCGCATCCTATTGCTCTCGGTACTGATCCACGTGTGCTGATGGCGGAGTTGTATGGAAGAATTACAGGTTGCTCTAAAGGAAAAGGAGGATCCATGCACTTTTTTGATAAAGAGAAGAACTTCATGGGTGGACATGGAATCGTTGGGGCTCAAATAGCAATGGGAGCCGGTGTTGCTTTTGCTGAAAAGTATAATGGCACTGACAACGTCGCTTTTGTTTCTATGGGTGACGGAGCGGTGCGTCAGGGTGCGTTGCATGAAACGTTTAACATGGCGATGATGTGGAAACTTCCGGTGGTTTTTATCATAGAAAACAATAACTATGCGATGGGAACATCTGTGGAGCGCACCACCAATGTAACAGACCTCTCGAAAATTGGCTTATCCTATGAGATGCCTTCGAAGATTGTCGACGGTATGCGTCCTGAAGCTGTGCACGAAGCCATTGAGGAGGCAGCGGCGCGAGGCAGGCGAGGGGATGGACCAACTTTACTGGACATCAGAACCTACCGTTACAAAGGTCACTCCATGTCAGATCCACAGAAATATCGAACAAAAGAAGAGGTTTCAGATTGGATGGAACAAGACCCGATAGAACATTGTCTCCGTGTTATAAAGGAGAATAAATGGTTAACAGAGAAACAAATTGAGGAGATCAGTCATTGGGTGAAAAAAGAAGTGGAAGAATCTGTCGATTTCGCAGAAAATTCACCTTATCCTGAGGCACATGAGCTCTATCAAGATGTATACTTGCAACCAGATTACCCTTACATCAAAGAATACTAACCACAGTGACAGTAACCAAATGCGAATTCTAAAAAACATTTGAATATGGCAGAGATAATATACATGCCCAAGCTGAGTGATACCATGACTGAAGGAGTGGTGGCAGAATGGACCAAGAAAGTAGGTGACAAGGTTTCGGCTGGTGAGGTGCTGGCGGAAATAGAAACAGATAAGGCTACCATGGAGTTTGAATCTTTCTACGATGGTGTCTTGTTGCACATCGGAGTAGAAAAGGGCAAGGCCGCTCCGGTTAATTCAGTTCTTGCAATAATTGGAAAAGAGGGTGAAGACATAAGCTCACTTTTAGATTCAACTCCTGCTCCAGCTGCGGAAACTGTTCAACAAACAACAGTAGCTCCAACTTCAGAACCAGTGGCTCTTGCTCCGACTCCGGTCGCTCCAATTGTTTCTCCCACGCCAGCTTCAAAACCTGCAGCGAATACAGGTGGACGTGTAATTGCCTCGCCGTTGGCTAAAAAATTAGCTGAGGAAAAAGGAATTGACATAACTGCCGTGTCTGGAACGGGAGAAGCAGGTCGCATTGTTAAACGGGATGTAGATCATTATGTGCCGTATGCTCCGGCAGCTGGTGGAGTTGTATCTTCTGCGTCTTCAGGGGTTGAGTCCTACACAGATGAGACAGTGTCTCAGATGCGAAAAACTATAGCACGACGTTTAGCTGAAAGTAAATTCACGGCCCCTCATTTCTATTTGACGTTGGATATTGACATGGACAATGCTATCAAAGCTCGAAAATCCATGAATGCGATCGAAGGAGTTAAGATTTCTTTCAATGATATGGTCATTAAGGCAGTTGCAATGTCATTGAGACATCATCCAACTGTTAACAGCTCCTGGCTTGGAGACGTGATCCGAAGAAATCATCATGTGCACATTGGTGTGGCTGTGGCTGTAGACGAAGGATTGCTTGTTCCTGTTGTTCGTTTTGCTGATTCCAAAGGTCTTCAACAAATTGGCAATGAGGTACGGGATTATGCACAGAAAGCGAAAGACAAGAAACTTCAACCGGCAGATTGGGAAGGAAATACATTTACGATTTCCAATCTTGGAATGTTTGGAATTGAAGAATTTACCGCAATTGTAAATCCACCGGATAGCTGTATTCTGGCTGTTGGAGGAATCAAGGAGGTTCCTGTCGTTAAAAACGGACAAGTGGTTCCGGGCAATGTGATGAAAGTCACCCTGTCTTGTGACCATCGTGTTGTAGATGGAGCTTCAGGTGCAGCATTTCTTCAAACATTCAAGAATTATCTGGAGAACCCTGTGAACATGCTGGTTTAAAATCACTTTTTTAAAATCTAATTGGTGAATGGCACCACATTTTATCAGCTGATTAATTTAAGAGAACCCAGCCTGAAGGTTGCAAATCTGTAAATATATGTTGTGTCAAAAACACGCGATGAGTATATTGTTCATGAAATACTGATACTTTTCTTTATGTGATTTTCAGGCCGACGATACAGATATCGTCCGTTTGCTCATTTGAACCTTTCCATTCTCTGTGTTTAGCCTCCAAGATTTCCTTCTGAACAGAAAGTTCAAGTGTTGAAATTTCCAAGAGTAAGTCGCGGAGTGCAGAACTTTTGAATTTCTTATCTCTTTCTCCACCAAACTGATCAGCAAATCCATCTGTAGTCAGATAAATTTGATCTCCCATTCTTAAGGAAATTTTATGTTCATCGAACGGACCGAAAATGTCTGTTCTGCCAATCGGTTGCTTGTTGCCGGTGAATTCTTCCAGCTCCCCATTTCGTATACGTATAAGCTGACGTTGTGCACCTGAAAAAAGGAGTGTGTTTGTTGCTACGTCAAGGCAAAAAAGGGCGATATCCATTCCATCATTCAAATTTTCTTCGCTTTTCGAGAATGCATCGACAACCAATTGTCTGGTTTTATCAAGAATCTGAGCAGGAGAGAAGAGGTCATATTCTTTGACCGCACGTGTGAGAGCCGTCGAACATAAAACACTCAGCATTCCACCGGGTACACCATGGCCTGTACAATCTGCGACGGCGAATAATATTTTGTTTT
>JAJTDX010000138.1 GCA_021298235.1 Cryomorphaceae bacterium
TTCTTGCGGAGGCCAATGAGTCATGGGATGAGCTCATGCAGCTGAAGAATCAACCCAAGTCCGTTCAAGAGGAAGAAGAAACGGTAATCGAAGATAACGAAGAAGGAGGGAATTGATCATGAAAAGGAACCTAAGCTATATTTTTTGCCTTGTGTCCTCGCTTTCTTTTGCGCAGGGACCAGACGTTGTACTTACCGGCACAGGATACCGCGAGATCGAACCGGCATACCGTATGACAGAAAGCCCCGGGATCATCGACACAACCATAACGACTCCTGTGCTTGAATACCCACTTTTGGTCCTTCAGCACGAAACGTCGATAGCAGTCGAAAAGATCGATGCCGCAACCATCAAGACGGATCCAAAACTACCGCAGCTTTACAACACCTATGTTAAAGTGGGGGTTGGGACCGAATTAATGCCGTTGGGAGAGGTCTACTTTGACTCTAAGCGTTCTCGTAAATACGTATATGGCGCACACGCTAAACACCTGAGCTCTTTCGGAAATTTTGAGAATTACGCTCCTGCACAGTTTGACAGGACGAAGGTTGGTTTGTATGGGGCCTTGAATGAAAAGAACTACACACTTAGAAGTGACCTTCATTACAACAATCAAGGACTTCATTATTACGGATGGAAGATCCCGACAGATTCTGTAGACCGAAACACAATTGCTCAGCGCTTTCAGGATGTTGGCGGTTCCTTCATGTTTGCCTCCCACAAAAAGGATAGTGCCAATCTCAACTATAATGTCGGGATCGAGTACAATAATTTCTCATCAAAGAAGCCGATTGATGAAACAACGGAAGATATCTGGAGAGCAAGAGAGAACTATTTTGCTTTCAAGAGCGGTGGTTGGTACAAATATGAAAAACATGTGTTTGCAGCAGATTTCAACGTCAGATACAACGGCTATAAGTACGGAGAATTGTATGACACCAATACAATGATACTGGATTCAGGGATAGTATTGAATAACACGATTGTGAATCTGAGACCAACGATCTCTACCTATTTAAAGGACAACCGCTTCAAAGCAAAGATCGGATTAGACTTCGTAATCGACTCACACAACGAAACGAAAGCACACATTTATCCTGTTGCAGAATTGAAGTACTCGCTGTTCAATGATATTTTCATTCCATACCTTGGTCTTCGCGGAGGGCTCAAGCAAATGACTTATAAGTCGGTGGTTTCGGAAAATGAATTTACCCTTACCAATATTAACATGCGCAATGAGAACACTGTCATCGATCTTTATGGAGGGTTCAAGGGGACATTAAGCCGAAGGATGAGTTTTAACGTAAGCGCCAGTTTTGCAAGGATTCAGGATAAGGCATTCTTTGTCACAGACACCATGTTTTCAGTTGGAAACAAGTTTAACGACGATCGAGGGATCATTATCCTATCAGTTAATGGAGAAGCTAAAGGTGGATGGTGTTGGAAGGTTCTACTCCTATTAATTGCTAAACAATTCCTACGTATGGAATCTTCCGCAATGGCAAGCGATTTTACGCGGAAGCTACAACCTTTATGATAAGTTCCTGGTTAATCTGGATCTGAATTTTGAAGGCGGAAGAAGAGCGTTGGTCTATGACGCGACCGAAGAAGATGTTACGGAAGAGAATGGACAACTGGCTAAACAGCTCGGTTTGATCGCTGATATTAATCTGGGGCTGGAGTACCGATACAACAAGCGTATCTCAGCATTTGTACAATTGAACAACGTCGCATCTCAGCGCTATAACAGGTGGTATAATCATCCTGTGCAGATCTTCCAGTTCATGGGGGGACTTACCGCTCGTTTCTGATCAGGAAACAGGTTCTTCTTGGCTTTCGTCAGATAAAGCGGGGGCAACTTTTTTAGAGCGTCTTTTGCGACGTGCTTTCTTCTCCGGGAAGTAAGCGCGCTGCCGAATGAATATCATACCAACCCCGATCGATATTGATGCGTCTGCCAGATTCCAGATGGCAGGGAACACATCCTTTCCACCAATGAAAGGCATCCACGTTGGCCAGTTTGCCTGGAATTTGAACATGTCAACAACATTGCCGAGTAAAAACCCGGTGTGACGCGTTTCGATCTTTCCAAAGAACCCGCAATCAGAAACAACCCCTGAGCCTTCGAGATGATTGAATCCCATACAAGGGTCATATGGAAAGATAAAATCATAGAACATGGAATCTATCAGGTTTCCTGCGGCACCCGCAAGAATAAGACCGATCGCAAGCAGGAATTCCCGTTTGACACCTTCTTTAGCCTGTTGGAACCAGTAATAGCAGATCCCGACAATAGCGATTATTCGAAAAATGGAAAGCGCAAGTTTGTGCCACATTTTGTTTCCAAATGTGGTTCCGAATGCCATTCCTTGGTTTTCAATGTATTCCAGCACAAACCAATCGCCAAACACAGAAACGGATTCACCGGGTGCGAAATGCGTTTTAATGTAGACCTTAGTTAGTTGGTCTATAAGCAAAATGAGGGCCACTACAGCCCCCACAATCATAAGATTCTTTTTCAAGTTTATTTGTTTTGAGCGTTCTTGGCATCAATGCTCATCGTAGCGTGCGGCACTAATCTTAAACGTTCTTTCGGGATTAGTTTTCCCGTAACCCGGCAAACACCATATGTTTTATTTTCTATGCGCACCAAAGCGGCCTGAAGACTTTGGATAAACTTCTCCTGTCGGGCAGCTAATTGAGCAACTTCTTCACGAGACAATGTTTCAGACCCATCCTCCATCATGTTAAAGGTTCTCCCTGTATCGTCTGTTCCATGATCATCGTTGTGTGAAAGGGATCCGATCAAGAGGGAATAATCTTCCTGTGCCTCCTTTAGTTTTTGCTGGATCAATTCTTTGAATTCTGCCAATTCAGAATCAGAATATCTTGTTTTTTCTTGTGACATAGTAATTAATTGTTAAAACTTGCCAATACAGGTAATTTCGCAACGCGAACAAAGATAGCGCAAAAAAACAAAGTCACAATTAAAATTTATCTATCCGGTAATTGCCTTGAGCTATACCTTTGAATTGCATTGCTCAAGGATTGGATGATAATATTTATCTTCGTCACGTGTTAAGGATGTTTCTCGGAAATAGAGCAGGAGTACTCTTGTTGATACCCGTTTTGGTAACGGTTTATTTCTTTTTGAATCATAAGACAAATTATTATCTGGCCGAAACAACCGCCAACCTCGGTTTATGGGGCGAAACGGTGGTTTTTCCCATCAGTGGAAATTTAATCGCTGCTTTTTTGATCTGCACAAATGCATTAGTGATCAACTGGATGTATAATACCAACGAATTTCTGGAACGAAACAGCTATATATCATCATTGCTGTATGTTGTTTTAATGAGTTTTTATCACTCCTTCTACAGTGTCGATGGACTTTTGCTCGCCCACACTTGTCTTATCCTGATGCTCTATCAGTTCTTTGAGCTAAGACAGAATGAAGATGGTCGACGACACGTGTTCAACGGGGCATTTTTTGCCGGTCTTGCTGCAAGTTTCCACCCGCCCATGGTAGCTTTGATACCGTTCATTTTAATAATGATCTGGAATATAAGACCCTTTATCTTTCGGGAGACATTCCTCGCGTTGATTGGATTTTCGATCCCCTTGTTATATTCGGGACTATACTTGTGGTATTCTGGGCACTCGATCGAATTGAAGATCCTGGAGCAAGTAACCAATTATTACAAAAAACAAACGGACTTCCTCGTTACAGCTGTTTTATTCACACTGTTGTTCTTATTGAGCCTTGTCTCCATCAGTGGGAAAATGCAGAAGTCCTCTATTCGATTAAAAAAGCTTGTTCGAATACTTTGGTGGTTAGTAGCTGTTGGAATCCTCTTTGGATTGGGAGATTTTCTTTTCTTCAGACAGATCGAGCGCTTCAGTTTTCTGATGATACCACTGTCCTTCTTCCTGACCTTTTCATTCAACAACAAAACGTTTGGTATTGCGGCATCCGTATTGTTCTATCTGACCTTTCTGTATTCGTTGATTAATTTTTTCCTTTGATGGAAACGGTATCCCCCTTAAAATGACTAATTTTACCAGCGTATTTTAAGCGTGGTTTCCACCACATAACAATTGATTCTGATGAAATTTGGTGTAGTCACTTTTCCCGGCTCGAACTGCGATGAAGACATGGTATATGTACTTCAAGACTTAATGGGGCAGCAGGTAGAACGTTTATGGCACAAGGATACAGACCTCAAAGGAGCTGACTTTATTGTACTTCCGGGAGGATTTTCGTATGGAGATTATTTACGCTCCGGGGCCATTGCAAAACTTTCGCCGATTATGACAGAAGTGATTGCACACGCGAACAAAGGAGGATATGTACTTGGTGTTTGCAATGGCTTCCAGATCCTGACTGAATCAGGGTTATTGGAGGGGGCGTTGCTTCACAACAATAATCAAAAGTTCATTTGTAAGAATGTGTTTTTAAAACCTTCTTCTCAAACGGCCGCCATTTCCAAGGGGCTTAATGAGGAAAGAACGTTCAAGATTCCAATCGCACATGGAGAAGGACGCTTTTATGCACCGGATGATACCATGAAAAGTCTCCAGGACAATGACCAGATCATTTTCAGATATTGCTCGGAGGATGGTGTCATTGACGACGCAAATAACCCAAACGGGGCCTTATTGAATATTGCGGGCATTACGAATACCGGTAAGAACGTTTTTGGAATGATGCCGCACCCCGAGAGAGCTGCAGACAGGCGTCTTGGTAACGAAGACGGGAAGCTGATCTTTGAATCATTATTGAAATACTGTTAAGAAAGACGGAATGAGGGTATTGCTTTTAGGATCAGGTGGCAGAGAACACGCATTGGCATGGAAAATGGCCCAAAGCTCCATGCTGGAAGAATTGTTCATTGCGCCCGGAAATGCCGGGACGCGTCAACATGGAAAGAATGTGTCTT